>NZ_JBQOJA010000020.1:0-53745 GCF_054971385.1 Marinococcus tarijensis
CCAGAAAATGTTTACATGGGAAGACCACGGACGATGTGTTTCAAAAAGAAGTGTTGCGCTTAAATTGACAATCTAAGATAAGAAAAAACGGACTGCTCCTGGACAGCATGGCTCACGTTTCTTCCGTGGAAGCGGATGTGGTGGAGGATTTCCCGCGCCGGCGGTGATAAATAACGTTCAGTTCAGCACCGATCATTAAAATCATACCGGTCAGGAAAAACCAAAGCATCAGAATAATAATGCCACCAAGGCTTCCGTAGGTGGCAGAGTAGTTGCCGAAGTTGCTGACATAAAAGGAAAAAGCGAGAGATATCAGCTGCCACAGCACCGCGGCTGTGATAGCGCCCGGCAGAATCTCCTTCCATTTCAATGTTTTGTTTGGAGCAAAACGATAAAGTACGAGAAGAACAGCAGACATTATAGTCAGAGCGACGAGCCACCGGAGAATTTGAAACAGCAGCTCGGTTTGCGGCGGGAGGCTGACGACGGAATTGATAAAATCAATGATCAGGTTGCCGAATATAGGGAGAATAAGAGCGGCAGCAAGCGCAATAATCATGCCAAGCGTCAGTGCAATGGAAATGCCCCGGACTTTAATGAAGGAGCGCGTTTCTTCGATGTCGTATGCCGTGTTGGAGGCGTTAATGAAGGCGTTGATCCCATTTGAAGCGGACCATAACGCACCGATCAGACCGATAGTGAAAAGTCCGCCCCGCGGGGTTTCCACGATGCTCAGAATATTTTCCTCAAGCACAGAAGTCATGCCGCTCGGGGAGGTATTCTGCACAAGCGTAACGACGGCCTGGGAATCAATATTAAGAAACGGAAGAATAGTAAGTATTAAAATCATCATTGGAAAAATGGAAAGCAGGTAATAGTAGGATTGGGCGGCAGCAAGTAACGGGACATCGTCCTTTTTAAACTCGCCCATGAGCTCTTTGGCATAGGATTTGATGGTGTTCATATGTTTTACCCCTCTCTTTAAAGCTTGGCGATAAGTACTTATACAAAGCCTTTCCTTACCGTACCACCAGGAGAGCAGGCTTAAACTGCCGGGATAAGAACTGGACATAATTATTGTAACGGGAGTTTTTATAAGGCAGAATAAAGCAGAGAACAAAAGGAGGAAAACAATGATTTATATTAATAGCCATGCGTTTCAGGAAGAGGCGTTGTTAAGAAACGATCGTACGGAAGAAGGAAAACGGATCGTTGCATTTACGTTTCAGGTTACTCATGAGGACTATCACGATGTGACGGTATTGTTGTACGAAAATGACTTTAATGTGCAGGTGGGGGGAGCAGAACCATTTCGGGCGGAGATTCTGCAGTATTCCACAGATACGGTGAATCTTTATGAACCTGGGAGCAGGAGTCTCTACACGCTCGCACTGATTGAAAAATAACCGAAGAGCCGGGGCTCTTCGGTTAGCTTTTGGAATAATCTTTAATGTGATAGGCTTCGGCAAGCTTTTCATTGTCCTTCTGGTATTTCAGCTGCAGCACCTTTTGAAGGTTCACAGGGAGCGAGTACCTTTTATAATGAAGGGCAAAGCTCGCGTTGTTCTGCAGCAGCCGCCGCGGAGATACAATACCAATCTTCGGAATGTCGACAACGGGAATTTTACCGTTTGGATTCAGCGGTGTTTTAACAAAATAATTCAACTTGCGGGCGATTACTGCCTGCATGACTCCGTAGCTGCGGTTCAGCTTTGAGCGGTTGTATTTTGGAACACGGTCGATGCCCATATACTGAAGCAGCTGCAAAATTTGACCGTATTCATCATTGCGAAAGTTTTCATACTGCAGCAGGTAATAGTTATCCGGTCCGAAAAGCTCTTCTATTTTTTGGAGATAGCGGTAATAGTGATAGTGGTCCAGAATACCGTGGTCCTCCCAGTCCTTAAACAAAGCTTTGGCGCTCTTGTAACCGCCCTGATGGAGATATTGAACGTAAAGGGAGGTCAGCAGGTCAATCTGATCCCGCACCCCGACGATAATATGGGTATCATACGTATCTGCCGGAAACGTACGGCGGAGGTCTTCAAGCACCCTTAGATTGTTTTTTGATTTTTTTTGGGAAAATGGACTCCCGGAGAGGCCTTCATAGGAAATAAGCACCGGCTTGTCCGGATGCATAAATGCTTCAATATTTGTGCGAATGGTATAAATATTTTCATCACTCAGCCGTTTCAGCCGTAAATCATACAGCTCCTGGTCGATGCGCTTTTTTCGTATGTATTTGATTTCCTGTTTTAATTTGGGGTACACATTCTGCTGTAAAAACGTAGTGGCTGTCTTATGAAAACCGATATGTATAAACACTTTTTTTCGCATAGGTTCCTCCGCATAGTTTGTTTAATTATTATTATCATAACGAAAAACAAGAAGCTCCGCAAAGCGTTAATCCGGCTGGAGTAATAATGAATAAAAAAAGAGCACAGGCACAGCTTTATGCCTGTTACTCGTAGGACTTCTTTTCGAGCTCCGGATTTTCGCTGAGCTGCTGAAGAAGGTCTTCCGGGGTGTCAGAAACGATAATTTTATCGCGGTGGTCGGCAGGGAGAAAATGCTCTTGTTCCATATGGTTGAAAAATTGAAGCAGGTGATCATAATAGTGGTTAATGTTTAAAAGCGCACACGGTTTTTGATGCACGCCGATCTGGGCCCATGTAAACATTTCAAAAAACTCTTCGAGGGTCCCGGGCCCGCCCGGCAGCGCTATGAATCCATCGGCCAGTTCGGCCATTTTGGCTTTTCGCTCATGCATTGTAGATACTTTATAAAGCTTACTCAAGGAGGGATGGGCAATCTCCCGTTCCACGAGTTTATCCGGTATAACCCCTATAACTTCACCGCCGGCCTCGAGCGCAGCATCTGCGAGGCGGCCCATCGTTCCTACATTGGATCCGCCGTAAACCAGTGTGCGCCCGGAGGATGCTATCTCTCTGCCAAGAGCTGCCGCTGAATCTTTATATACGGGGTCGCTTCCAAGGCGGGAGCCGCAAAATACAGCAATGCTTTTCATCAGGCATCTCTCCTTTAATATCTCAATCATTGAATAGTATAGCACGAGTGAAAAAAGAGAAAGAACAGCCAAATTTTTCATGTTAAGATAAACAAGACAGTTGAAAAGGGAGCGTGATTGTCATGGTTTGCCAACAGGAGCAGCCTATTGTCCGAATGGTGCAGCAGCATATGGCCGGCCGGCCGGTAGCCTTTCACGTGCCCGGGCATAAAAACGGCACCGTTTTCCCGGCGTCGCTGGAGGAATGGAAAAACATATTTCCTTACGACCTGACAGAAATTACCGGGCTCGACGATCTTCATCAGCCTGAAGAAGGTATTGCAGAAGCCGAACATTTAGCGGCGGAGGTGTTTGGGGCCGGGAAAACGTGGTTTTTAATTAACGGCTCTACGACGGGAAACCTTGCGATGGTGCTGGCCGCCTTTTCTCCGGGAGACCAGGTGCTCGTGCAGCGCGATGCACACAAATCAGTGATGAATGCGTTGAAGCTTGCCCGTGTCCGGGCTGTATTTGCACGGCCGGAAATCGATGAATATACGCAGCTTTCCATCGGTATTTCCCGGGAAATACTGGCGGACGCGTGGAGCCATTACCCCTCGTTAAAAGGGGTGATCATCACTTCTCCTTCGTATGAAGGGTGGAGCAGTGATATATCGTCTCTTGCAGAGTTCGTGCACGGGCATGAAGGAGTATTGCTGGTGGATGAAGCCCACGGAGCCCATTTTGCAGCAAGCCCGCTGCTTCCGAAGGAGGCTCTCGCGCAGGGGGCGGATGTGGTTGTGCAGTCCGCGCATAAAATGCTCCCGGCCCTCACGATGAGTGCGTATCTGCATGTGTCCGGCTCCCGGGTTTCCCGTGAACGTCTATCCTATTATCTGGGGATGCTGCAGTCGAGCAGTCCTTCATATCTGCTGCTCGCTTCGCTCGATGCTGCCCGTCATTACGTACATACAATGCAGCATGAGGGGTGGAGGCCCGAACAGCTTTCCGCCCAAAAGCGGCAGCTTGAATCAGTCATAGGCAGCAGGCTGATACAGCCGCCGGAGCACGTGGCTGCGGATCCGTTAAAATGGATGGTGCCGGTACCTGAAGGATATACAGGATGGGAGGTGCAGGAAGCCCTCGAACAGGAGCACATCTATTCGGAGCTTGCCGGCAGCAGCTACCTGCTGTGGACTCTGCCTCTGACCAGTGAAAATATCAACATTCCTTTAAATGCAGTCAAGAGAGTATGGGAAGGGCTTGAGCCCCGGCATGTGAACAGGGCCCCGTCCTTTTCCATGTTTGAATTGTTTCCCCGTCTCTCCGAGGGCGCCTGGGATGAAGAGCCTGGCGGGGAAGAGTGGATACTGCTTGAAAGCGCCGAGGGAAGAACTGCAGCAGCGCCGCTGGTGCCCTATCCCCCGGGAATCCCTCTCTGGCTTGAAGGAGAAGACGTGGATGCCGGAAGAATTCGCTATGCCCTCGACCTTCTGCAGAACGGGGGACGTCTGCAGGGTGGCAGTCAAAAAGATAACCGCTTTTTTGTAAAAGTGAAACACAGGAAGAAAGGATAGAGTCATATGCAGGACACGAATAAAGGCAAGTTCATTACGTTGGAAGGGGGAGAAGGATCCGGCAAGTCTACGGTTATTACAGCGCTCGAAAGGTGGCTGGAGGAAGATGGATTCAAGGTGTTAAAAACGCGGGAGCCCGGCGGTATTCCGATTGCTGAAAAAATCCGGAGTCTGGTGCTTGAGCCGGAATATTCAGAGATGGATGCGCGCACAGAGGCACTTCTATACGCCGCAGCAAGACGCCAACACCTGGTGGAACGGGTTTTCCCGGCTCTGGCCGAAGGGGCTGTGGTGCTCTGCGATCGTTTTGTGGACAGCAGCCTCGCCTATCAGGGGGCAGCCAGGGGTCTTGGCATAGATGAAGTGGCAGCTGTAAATGAATTTGCGATCGAAGGACGTATGCCTGATCTTACGCTGTTGCTCGATGTAGATCCTGAGGAAGGGATAGCAAGGATTCAGCGGGCCGAAGAAAGGGAATGGAATCGCCTGGATAATGAAGCAGCGCGTTTTCATACAAGGGTACATGAAGCGTATATGGCGCTCGCGGAGAAATACCCGGCCCGTATTAAAAAAATCGATGCCGGACAGCCGCTTGAAGAAGTAATTAAAGAATGCAAAGAAAAGGTAAAGGTTTACCTGAACGTAAAAAGTTGAGCAAAAATACAAATTCAGTACATACAATAAAATAAAAACGGGAAAAGGCATTTAGGAAAATATTGCAGTAAGGAAGGAGCCGGACAGATGATTGCTATTTTGTATGTGAGTATCGCTATCATTGTTTTGGCACTTATCTGGTTAGTTATCGGTGTTGTTCAGGCTGTTAAAGCAGCATCTTCCCAGATGAAAACCATCAATGAAACAATGGAGCGGATTCAAAAGAAAACAGACGGCCTGATTAATGAGTCGGAAACACTGACCCAGCGCCTGGAGGTTATTAACGATTCCGTCAATCGGGATATGGAGACGATCCAGGAGCTTACGAATACGCTCAAGGGGTCCAAAGAAGCTGTAGGAAAATACCATATAGCGACGCGCGCTGTAGCTACCGAAACGCTTTATGAAAATCAAAAGCGTACGAAAGAAAATGAACAGGTGGCGCAAATACGTGACATTGGAGACACGGTGGTCGACCTGTACGCTAAATGGAAAAACCGTAAACAAGCATAGAAAAAGCAGCAGGGGCCCGCCCCTGGCTGCTTTTTTACTGGGAGGAAGCTCTATACTCGCGTATGGCCAGCCGGTACGATTGAATACCGGCGAACAGAAATAAAACACCCGTGCAGACAAAGAGCGGGACTACAAGTCCGGAGCAGATGGCAGCGAGCCATGGATAGGAGGTCTCTCCAAAATGGCAGAAGCCCCACAGCCCCAGGGCAACAGCAGTGCTTACCGCTCCGACCAGAAACGGGCGGTATTTTTTATAGGCAGCAATAATAAACCAGCCGCCAAACAGCGTGTAGAAAAAGCCAATTACATATACGTTGACTGCTTTCTGGGCTGCCCCGAGGCCTGCAGAGAGCAGCGAACCCCCGGCCTGGTTCATATTAACCGGAACTACTTCATCGGTCCCGGATTCGCTGTTTACAATACGCATTTCATACTCCGCGGGCTCCTCCGGCCAGTTTTTCTGGTGCATGTAGGCAATATCATCTGACTGATGAAAAAAAGAAGGAGAATCAATATTATTTTCATGGTCGGTTAATCTTTTGGCCTGCATATCTTCAAGATCATATAAAAACAGATCGTACTCGTAGCTGGACTCCTGGCTGGAAGCGACGTTGGTTGTATAGGCATAGAGGCTTTCTGACGGTGAAGCTGTCGGATTGTACAGCCCCCCGGGAAGGCTGTTCGCAAATTCGATATGCTCCTCATATACTTTATTGTTCAGGGTTTTCATTCCTACATGCATTTCATCATCGGGGCCTTCGGTATAAGTATACAGAAGCATATTGCCCGTAGCGTCCGGAGAGATGTTTCCCATTAAATATTTGCTTTCACTGGTGATTTTTTTGTAAGCTCCCCCGCCGGCAGGCATGGAATAGATGCTAAAGCCTTCCTCTGTGCTCCGGTCTGCGGATTTCCAGGCGTCGGCTGGCATCCCTAAAAAGTAAATGAGCTGGCCATCCGGCGAGTAGGCAGCATCACGTACATGAAGTTCACTGCCGGTTAACCGTTCATGGTGGCTGCTTTCTGTCTCGGCTGTATAAATAGAACGAATGGAATCATTTTGTTCCGATAAAAATAGAATATCCTCCGGTGAGTGTGGATGGAAAGAAGGAGAAAATTGTGGCTGCTTCAGGTCAGTGAGCGGCTCAGGGTTTTTGCCATCAGTGGTTGAGGTATATATTTTCTCCTGGCCGTCCGTGATATAGGTGAACGCCAATTTTTCATCAGAAGGACCGACAGACAAGCTGCTTCCCATTCCGTCAAAGGACCGGTAAGGGTCTTCTGCCTTGGAATAGCCAATAGCTGTGGAACTTATTAATAAAACAGCGGTAATAAGTACAGCCCGGATCAGCCAGCGGGGAAAGCGCATGAGTCCAACTTCCTTTCTTCGTTAATCTGATGGTTCGGTAATGTCATAAATAGGAAACTGTTACTTGAAGTATTCCACATTTTGCTGTCAGCTTCAATTACAGTGTGTTTATTCCCAAATATTGATCAAAAGGTCTTAGGCTTAAGTATTGAATTCAGCATTCAAAAAATGGCTGTTTCGCTGGTGTGCTTCACTTTTTACTGTATATACAGTAAAATAAAAATAATAAATATTGTGGATTTGGACGAAATAGGAGGTACGGAGCATGAAGCTGTTAGTGGCTGTGGTGCAGGATAAAGATAGTAACCGGTTGTCTAATGCGCTGGTGGAAGCAAATTTTCAGGCGACCAGGCTCGCGAGTACTGGCGGGTTTTTGAAAGCCGGAAGCACTACGTTTTTAATCGGTGTGGAAGATGAGCAGGTGGATGACGTAAAAATGGTCATCCAGGAAAACTGCAAAACCCGGGAACAGCTCGTTGCTCCTGTTTCGCCTATGGGCGGAAATGCGGATTCCTACGTTCCCTACCCTGTGGAAGTGCAGGTCGGTGGGGCGACCGTTTTTCAATTAAACGTGGAAGAGTTTGAAAAATATTAAAGACGGAGAGATTAACATGAGTTGGGAAGCCATGCAGAAAGAACAGCCTACAGTAATGTCGCTGTTGGAAAGAAGCATGAACAAAGACCGCGTGGCCCATGCTTATATATTTGAAGGAAAAGCGGGTGCCGGCAAGCGTGAAACAGCGCTTCTGATGGCACAGCGCTTTTTTTGCGTAGAAAAAAGCGGCCCGGCGCCGTGCGGAGAATGCCGGGAGTGCCGAAGGATCACGCACGGGAACCATCCGGAAGTAATGTTTTTACAGCCGGAAGGCGCTTCGATCAAAAAAGCACAGGTAGAGATGCTTCAAAAAGAATTCACCTACAAAGGAATGGAAGCCCGGTTAAAAATTTATATTATCGAAGCCGCTGACCGTATGACGGCCAGTGCAGCCAACAGCCTGCTGAAGTTTCTCGAAGAACCGGAAAGCCCGACGCTCGCCATCTTATTAACGGAGAATGCTCATTTTCTGCTGGACACGATTCAGTCCCGTGCTCAAAAGGTTGCGTTTTCTCCTCCCTCCGTGGAGCGTCGCCGACATTTGTTTCAGGAAAGGGAAGGCACAGGGGAAATTGCGGCCGGCCTGCTTGCAAAACTGCCTCATGTCCCTGAGCGTGAAAACGACGCAGCGCAGGCTGAGTGGATTGTACAGGGTCGAAATCTAGTGATACAATTAACGGAAGAGGTGCATCAGCGCCTTCACAGTGCATTATTGACACTGCAGGATAAATGGCTTGTACATTTTTCAGATAGAGAAGAACTGGACATCGGCTTAGATATGCTGCTTTTTTGGTATCGCGACCTCCTGTCGATCACATACGGTTCGGATGACATCACATACTTCGATCAAAAAGCGACGTTGGAACGAGTAGCCCTTCGTTTTACAGAGATGGAGGTCGTTGCCCGACTGCAGGCAATTTTAGAAGCAAAGCGCCGGCTCCGGGCTAACGCGAATGCGCAGCTTCTGATGGAACAGCTGCTGATCCAGTTACAGGAGGGATCATGACATTGCATGATGTAGTAGGCGTCCGGTTTAAAAAGGCGGGAAAGATTTATTACTTTTCCCCGAACGGCCATGACGCAAAGGTAGAAAGCTGGGTCATAGTAGAAACGGCCAGAGGAATTGAGTACGGGAAAGTAGTGCTTGAAAATAAGCAGGTCAGCGGCGACGACGTCGTACTGCCGCTTAAAAAAGTGATGAGGCTTGCCGATGAGGATGATCATGCCGCTGTGAGAGAAAATAAAAAGCTTGAGCAGGAAGCATATGATCTCGGCTGCGAAAAAGTCACGACGCACCAGCTGGATATGAATCTGGTGAACGTGGAATACACCTTTGACCGGAATAAAATTTTGTTTTATTTCACGGCGGAGGGACGGGTGGATTTCCGTCAGCTGGTGAAGGATTTAGCTTCCCAGTTTCGTACGAGGATTGAACTCCGGCAGATCGGTGTGCGGGACGAAGCCAAAATGCTCGGCGGCATCGGCCCGTGCGGAAGAATGCTTTGCTGTTCGACGTTTCTCGGGGATTTTGAGCCGGTTTCCATCAAGATGGCAAAGGATCAGAATCTTTCCTTAAATCCGGCAAAGATTTCCGGCCTGTGCGGCAGACTTATGTGCTGTCTGAAATATGAAAACGATCATTATGAAACAGCCAAGCGTGAAATGCCGGACGTTGGCGAGCATATTAATACCCCGGAAGGCAAAGGAAAGGTAGCCGGTATCAATATTTTAGAACGTCTCGTACAGGTGAACTACGCAGAAGAAGAGAGAGTATTGGAATTTTCGCTGGACGAGCTGCTTGATGAAGGCTTCATTGCAGGATAACAGTTAAACGGACGGAGAAGGTGGGGGTGCGAGTGGATAAAAAAGAAATCTTCTCCCAGGTGATTCATATGGAAGAGCGGATCGGAAGGCTCCATGATGAACTGGGAGAGCTCAAAGAACAGCTGGCGATGCTAATTGAAGAGAACCAGGCACTCGTACTTGAAAATCAGCATCTGCGTCAGCGGGTGGAAGACAGCGGTGAGGAGATTCAGGAAAAGGAATTAGCCGGAGGGACGTCCCAGCCGGGCCCGAGCCGCATTCAGACGAGCAGTATGGGGGAGGGCTATGACAACCTTGCCCGCCTGTACCATGAAGGCTTCCACATTTGTAATATGCATTACGGCAGCCTGCGGACGGACGGAGACTGTTTATTCTGCCTCTCGTTTTTAAATCAAAAATAAGGAACAAGCAATCTGGAACCGCCTGTCTGCAAAGACAAGCGGTTTCGTTTATATCTTCAGAATACAAAGTGATGCATTTTCAGCGGGGAGGGCATGCAATGATCAGACCTGTACGAGAGGAAGACTATGAAGCGGTGCGCCGGGTGGCTGAGGTCACGTGGGAGCATACGTATAAAAATTTAATACCGGCCCGGGCAAGAGAGGCGTTCATTGACGCTGCTTACTCGAAAAAAATGTTTGATGTTAAGCGCGGAGAGTCCATATTTTTAGCCGCGGTTACCGAAAGCGTTCTGATAGGCTATATTAACTTGCTCCAGCAGGAGGAAGCAGAGCTCGTAGCTCTTTACGTGCTGCCCGGTTATCAGCGCGCCGGCTGGGGACAAAGGCTGTTCGACGCCGGGATGGAATATATTTCTGCTGAAAAGAAAACGATGACAGTGTATGTGGAAGAGGGAAACACACGGGCTGAAGCTTTTTACGAAAAGCAGGGCTTCCGGGAAACGGAGCGCTTCACAGAATTGTTCATGGAGACGCCGTTAAAAACAATAAAGATGGAGAGAGAGCTGAATCATCAATGAGCGATATTTCAAAAACCATCAAAGAACACGTTCAGGCACGTACGGTGACCCTTCGGGACGGCACAGAGCTTCCGTCGCTTGGTCAGGGCACATGGCATATGGGAGACAATGCCGGGCTGAGGGAGCAGGAAATAAAAGCACTGCGCACAGGACTTGATTATGGAATGACGGTGATCGATACAGCCGAAATGTATGGCGGAGGTAAAGCAGAGCAGTTGGCCGGAGAGGCATTGGAAGGAAGAAGAGAGGAAGCCTTTCTCGTTTCCAAGGTTCTTCCCAATAACGCAGGCGGCGAGAAGCTTGAAAAAGCGTGCGAAGGATCGCTCAGCCGTCTCGGGGTGGAACAGCTGGATTTGTATTTACTCCACTGGCGTGGAAGCATCCCTCTCAAAGAAACCGTGAAGGGCATGGAAAAATTAAAGGCAGATGGAAAAATCAAACGGTGGGGCGTTTCCAACCTCGATACCCGGGAGATGAAGGAGCTGCTCTCGCTCGAGCACGGAGACAATGCTGTCTGCAATCAAGTGTTATATCACCTGGCCTCAAGGGGGATTGAATTTGATCTGATGCCTTGGATGAAGGAGCAGCGGATGCCGGTAATGGCATACTGTCCGCTTGATCAGGGAGGAGGACGTACGCTTAGGGAAAGCCGGACCCTGCAGAGAATCGCTGAGCGCCGGGGCATGAATCCGCTGCAGATTGCCCTCGCCTGGACCATTCACTCAGGGATGGTGTTAAGCATTCCGAAGACGTCCAATCCGGAGCATGTGCGGGAAAACGCCGAGGCGGCTAGTATTACACTGACAAATGAAGAAGTCGAAATGCTGGATCGTGCTTTTCCGAAGCCGCAGACCAAGCAACCGCTAGATATCGTGTAGCTGCCCACCGGCCTTTTCATATGAGAAGGCCGGTTTTTGTGCTGGATCGAGAGAAATGAGCTGCAGGCGTGTGCTAAAATATAAATAATTCTTTACGCGGGCAGAAATGTGCAAGGAGTCTTTTGATGAAAACTATTTTACGCTACGTTCGTCCTTATAAAGCAGCAGCGGTATTGTCTTTTTTTCTGCTTTTGATTGAATTATCGGTTGAATTATTTCAGCCGCTTCTTCTTGCGAGGCTGATCGATGAAGGACTGGCAAACAATGATATCGGCCTGGTCGTAAGCCTTGGGCTCGCGATGGCCGGCCTTGCCCTCCTCAGCTTTGGTGTCGGGGTGCTGAACTGTTTTTTCGCAGATCATGTCGGGCACAGCACCGGCTTTGATCTGCGTAATGAAATGTATAAGCGTGTCCAGGAGTCGAGCCTGGAGAATCTGCAGGATTTCCCGCAGTCCTCGTTACTGACCAGGCTCACCAATGATATTACCCAGGTCCAAAACATGATTGTAATGATGCTCCGTTTTATGCTTCGTTCGCCACTTTTGCTAATTGGCGCGACGGTCATGGCTTTTGTGGTAAATGCCAGAATGGCGCTTATACTGGTGATTTTTATTCCTTTTTTACTGTTGATCCTCGCCTGGCTGATGACAAAAGGAATGATTTATTTCGGCAGTTTGCAAAAGCGCATCGATGCCGTAAACAGGGTGATGAAGGAAAACCTTGGCGGCCTAAGGCTTGTACGAGTTTTTGGCCGCGAGCAGCATGAAATTAAACGTTTTTTTGTGCAGAATGAAGCTCTCCAGGCGAGTGCTGTCAAAGCTTTTCGCTATACAGCTCTTACTTCGCCGATCCTTTTATTTTTAATGAACGCAGCGATTGTGCTCATGCTTTGGATCGGAGGCTCTGCCGTGCAGAACAACGAGGCCCAGGTAGGTGAGGTGGTAGCGGTAGTGAACTATGCTGCAAGAATGACTGGCGCGCTTGGCGTGGTTGGTATGCTGATTACACTGCTTGCCCGGGCGAGAACCTCCGCCTCACGGATTGAAGAAGTGCTCGAAGGTGCCGAAAAGGAAAATTCCGGCCAGGAGGACGTAAAAGAAGAAGGAAGTATAGACGTCCAGTTTGAAAATGTGACTTTTGCTTATAGCGACAGCCGGGTCCCGGCTCTGAATGATGTGACGTTTCACGTGAAACGCGGCGAGCAGATGGCGGTTCTCGGGGCGACCGGGGCTGGTAAATCTTCTTTGTTCCAGTTAATGCTTCGTTTGTATGAGCCGGTCAGCGGCCGTCTGTTTATTGATGATGCAGACACCAGGGATCTTAACATTGCTTCGTTAAGAACCCAGATTGGCTACGTGCCCCAGGAGGCAAAATTGTTTTCGGGAACAATTCAGGAAAATATTCAGTGGGGGCGTGAGGAAGCCGGAGCTGAAGAAATAAGCAGAGCGGTGGAGACAGCTCAGCTTGAGGAAACGATCCGGGCCCTGCCTGAGCAGGAGCAGACGATGATCGGCCAAAATGGCGTAAATCTTTCGGGGGGCCAGAAACAGCGGGTGACGATTGCCCGGGCATTGCTGAGAAACCCGGGGCTGCTGCTCCTCGATGACAGCACGAGCGCGCTTGATGCGGAAACGGAAGCACAATTTCTGAAGGCGCTTGAAGCGTATCCGTGTACCTCCATTTTAGTAACCCAAAAGCTTTCCACGGCACTGAAGGCGGATAAAATGCTGCTTCTTGAGCACGGGGAAGTTATCGGCTTCGGCACTCACGAAGAGCTTTATGATGAATCTGCATTCTACAGACAGCTGTATCAATCACAATACGGGAAGGAGGCGGCGACATGAAAAGGCACTGGATTACCTCGCCGTTTCAATATAAACACCCGGACATTGATCCTTCCCAGACAGACGACCGCCCGGATGCTGATCAGATACAGAACTGGAAACGTACCACCGCCCGGCTCTGGTCTTATCTGTCCGTTCAGAAATGGCGCCTGACGGCTGTTTTTGTCTGCGTGCTTTTTACTGTTGCCTTTATGCTTTCGGGGCCGCTGCTTCTTGGTCATATCGTTGACCAGTATTTAGTGCCGCAGCAGCTCGAAGGGCTTGCAACGATACTATTACTGTTGTTTGCTGTGTACGTTGGATGGGGAGTTATGAGCACTATCCAGACTTATGTGATGATTTCTCTTGCCCAGCAGGTCGTTTTTAAGCTTCGCTACCATCTTTTTTCTCATCTTCAGACGCTGCCGCTGTCGTTTTTTGATAAACGACAGGACGGTTCCATCATGAGCAGAATGACGAACGATATGGATAACATATCAACTACCTTAAACACCTCTGTCGTGCAGATCATGACCAGCCTGTTAACGTTTACCGGTATTCTCGTTATTATGTTAGTAATCAGCCCGCTTCTCACCTTTTTTACGCTTTTGTTTCTGCCGGTTATGTTTTTGGGTCTGCGCTGGATTACCAGGCGAACCAGACTGTTGTTTCAAAAGCAGCAGCAGGCGGTTGGGGCAGTGAATGGGTATGCTGAAGAAACGATTTCCGGCCAGTCGATCGTGAAGGTATTTTCCAAAGAGCCGCGCGTCATGAAAAACTTTGAACAGGAAAGTGAAACCCTTCGTCATGCAGGGTTTTGGGCTCAGACGTATTCGGGTTTTATCCCGAAATGGATGAATTTTTTAAACAATATTAATTTCGCGGTTACGGCAGGAGCCGGAGGCATTTTGGCGTATTATGGTGTCGGTGCAGTTACTATTGGCACGATCGTGATTTTCGTGGAATATTCCCGTCAGTTTACCCGGCCGTTGAACGACCTGGCGAATCAGTTTAATGCTCTGTTTGCGGCGCTTGCCGGAGCAGAGAGAATTTTTTCGTTTCTGGACGAAAGGGCGGAGGATCACCGGGAGGAGAGAGGAACAGCCAAGACTGTTTCCGGGGAAGTAGAGTTTCGGGGCGTTACGTTTGGTTATGAAAGCGAAAAGGTGCTCCGCGGCATTGATTTTCATGTGAATGCCGGCGAGACAGCTGCTTTTATAGGCCCTACCGGTTCCGGGAAAACAACCGTTATGAATTTAATTATCGGTTTTTACACGGCGGAAGCCGGAGAGATTTACGTGGACCAGACACCTCTTTCCGAATGGAATATTAAACATCTTCGGAAGCAGATGAGCGTAGTTCTGCAGGATGATTTTCTGTTTGAAAAAACGGTAATGGAAAACATACGCTACGGTAATTTGGAGGCCACGGATAAAGAAGTAATAGAAGCGGCAAAAGCGGCAAATGCCCATGCATTTATCGAGCGGCTGCCGGAAGGATATCAGACGATGCTTGGGAAGGAAGGAAGCGGGTTCAGTCACGGGCAGAGGCAGCTGCTTTCCATTGCCAAGGCAGTCCTGTCCGACCCGAAAATTCTGATTCTTGATGAAGCAACGTCAAGCGTGGACACTGTAACAGAGATGAGAATACAGGAGGCGCTGGGGCGTTTAATGAAAGGCCGTACTTCTTTTGTAGTGGCGCACCGCTTAAATACCATTGAAAAAGCAGATATCATCTACGTAATGGATGATGGAGAAATTGCAGAACAGGGAACGCACAGAGAGCTTCTTCGAAAGCAGGGGCGATATGCAGCTTTTCAGGAGGCCAATCAGCAGAAGGTGGATATATGAAAAAAACTGTGAATCAACACAAAACCAGGGGGCGTAGGCAGTGAAAGAGGTATTACAGGCAGGAGAGAGAGTCGACTATACCCCTTCCAGGAAACCTATTATTCAGCATGAAAATGCTTTTGCGTTTTCCATTGACTCGGTGCTGCTTGCGTACTTTTGCTCTGTACCGAAAACTATTGGAAAAATTATCGATCTTGGGACTGGCAACGGGATTATTCCTCTATTATTAACAGAGCGGAGCCGCGTTCCTGTTACTGGTATAGAAAGGCAGCCGGAGCTGTGTGATATGGCGGCCCGGACGATGGCGATGAACGAAGCGGACGGGCAGATTACCGTTCAGCAGGAAGACATACGGACGATTCGTTCCAGGTATCACGGGGATCAGTGGTCACTGGTGACGTGCAACCCTCCTTATTTTGATACCGGCCGGGAGACAATGAAAAATAAGCAGGAAAAGCTGGCAAACGCACGTCACGAGGAGCACGGAAGCCTGGAGGAATTTGTCCGGTCCGCTGCATTTTTAGCCAAGCAGAAAGGAAAGGTGGCTATAGTTCTTCGTCCGGAAAGGCTCGCAGAGCTGTTTAGCTACTACCAGAAATACCGGATCGAGCCGAAGCGGATACAGTTTGTGCATCCCAAGGCAGGGCGGGCGGCAAATATTGTAATGGTAGAGGGAATGAAAGCAGGGAGGCCCGGTTTGGAATGCCTTTCCCCGATTATTGTATATAATGCGGACGGAGAGTATACAGAGGAGTTTCGGTCGTACTATGGAACAAAATAAACATGTTGTCTATATACTGCAATGTCGGGACGGGAGCCTGTACACCGGCTATACAAACAATCTGCAAAAGCGGCTGGAAGCCCACAATGCAGGCCGGGGGGCAAAGTATACGAAGGGGAGGGGCCCCGTGCGGCTCGTTTATCATCAAAGGTTCCCTACAAAAAGAGAGGCCATGCGGGAGGAATATCGTATTAAGCAGCTTCCCCGCAGTCACAAACAACGGTTAATGAAGGAGGCGTATGATGATGACCCAGCAGTTCAGCTTTCAGGCTACTGAAAATACTGGCATGCTTTATTTAGTGCCAACACCGATCGGGAATTTAGAGGATATTACTTTTCGGGCGGTCCGTATACTTCAGGAAGCGGAATATATTTTGGCCGAGGATACGAGACAGACAAAAAAGCTTACTCAGCACTATCAGATAGATACGCCTTTAGAAAGCTATCATGAACACAACAAGCGTCAAAAACAGGAAAAAATTCTGGAGTGGCTTACAGAGGGAAAACAGGTGGCGATAGTAAGTGATGCAGGTACGCCGCTGGTATCTGATCCCGGAGATGAACTCGTGCAAAAATGCATTGCACAGGGAATACCGGTAGTGCCGCTGCCCGGTGCAAGTGCTCTTCTGCCAGCTCTGACGGCTTCCGGACTCGGGGGCGGAGGCTTTTATTTTCATGGGTTTCTGCCGCGGAAGAAAAAAGAGATACGCACAGTTCTGCACGAGCTTCCGGCAGGCGTACCAATTGTTTTGTATGAATCACCCTACCGCCTCCTCGGGACAGTCCACTTTCTGTATGAAGAATGGGGCGACGTGCCGGCTGTCGTAGCAAGAGAATTAACGAAAAAATATGAAGAGTTTGTTCGGGGCACCCTGCTTGAAGCAGCGGCTGCTTTTGAGAACAGAGACATTAAAGGAGAGTGCGTATTGATTGTAGAAAAGCCTTTGTCGGATGAATCCAAAGAAGAGGAGCATGGGCCGATGGAGGAGGAAGTCCGGAAGTATGTGGAAGCAGGGGCCTCAAGCAAGGAAGCGATAAAAAAAACTGCCCAGCGTCGGAATGTTAAAAAACAGGAAGTGTATGCAGCCTACCACGGGCTGAATAAATCATAAAAAAGAGCCTTTCCCCAAAAGGAAAAGCTTTTTCGTGAACTTAAGCGTTCGATTTATGGTTTTGCACATAATCCTGAAGATCTTTAATAATTGCTTCAGCGCCTTCAGGGGAAAGAATGATTTTACCGTCAGCAAGGGATAAGTTGTCATCCGACACTTCTCCGGTTACTTGGCAGGTCATGTTTGGTTTGTATTTTTTCAATACAATGCGGTCATGATCCACATAAATTTCAAGAGCGTCTTTCTCTTGAATTTCAAGCGTGCGGCGGAGTTCAATCGGAATAACTACGCGCCCTAATTCGTCAACCTTACGTACGATACCTGTTGATTTCATTGGTAGGTCCTCCTTAAATTTAGCTTTATTCGTCAAAATTCGACATTTTCTATCTGTACGCTAACAATACCAATGTTTTCTAATACCGTCAACGAATTTGAATTATGGTTTCTGTGAAATTTAACAAAAATTTCAATTGAATATACACAAATAAATCAATTTATACGTATGTGTATATACTTATTTTCAAAAAATAAAGGCTTTATCATCCCGATTGTGTATAAAAAACCATAAAAATTTATAATAGGAAAATATTTACTTGGTGGAAAACTAATTTGTCGAATTGTCGAATAAAAATATTTTTGACGAAAAGGGAAAAAACACATAGTATATTAGTGTAGAAAATATTGGCCCGACGAATGGATGAGTATCTATAGAAGCCGGCACAGAGAACCGGGAATGCTGGAAACCGGGGCGGCAGAATTAGAGAATATGGTCCGGGAGGGCGTCCGTGTGAGCTGTAATAGCAAAGGCGGGCCGTCGGCGGCGTTAACGCTGGACTTCCGGGGGCTGGGTGCTCCTGGAAATAAGCCGTTGTTTGTAAAAATAACGGAAATTTGGGTGGTACCACGTGAGCGCAGCTTTCGTCCCTTTGGCGGACGGAGGCTTTTTTATATTGGAAGAGTTCCACATATCTTTAAAGGAGGACATAAGCATGCCAGAAGAAAAGAATACTTTTTATTTAACGACACCAATCTATTATCCGAGTGGAAAGCTTCATATCGGACATGCGTATACGACAGTGGCGGGGGACGCCCTCGCCCGTTACAAGCGCCTGAGAGGCTACGATGTAAAGTATTTAACCGGCACAGATGAGCATGGACAGAAAATAGAAAGAAAAGCGGAAGAAAACGGGGTCAGCCCGCAGCAGTTCGTCGATGATGCCGCCAGGAATATTAAGCAGCTGTGGGACAAATTAAATATTACCTACGATGATTTTATCCGCACGACTGAAGACCGCCACCGCGATGCTGTCCAGCTCATTTTTGAAAAGCTGAAAGATAACGGGGATATTTATCTGAGTGAATATGAGGGCTGGTACTCGGTGCCGGATGAGACCTTTTATACAGAAACGCAGCTTGAGGATAAACAATATGACGAAGCAGGCAATGTAACCGCTGGTATCAGTCCGGAAAGCGGTCATCCGGTGGAGAAGGTGCGGGAAAAATCGTATTTTTTCAGGATGAGCAGGTATGCCGACCGTCTGCTTCAGTTTTATGAAGATAATCCAGAATTTATCCAGCCGGAATCCCGTAAAAATGAAATGATCAATAACTTTATTAAACCGGGGCTTGGCGATTTATCCATTTCAAGAACAACGTTTGAATGGGGGATCCCTGTCAAAAGCGACCCGGAGCACGTGGTGTACGTATGGATTGACGCGCTCAGCAACTACATTACTTCACTCGGCTACGCGACAGAACACGATGAAGAATACCAGAAATACTGGCCGGCGGATGTGCATATTGTCGGCAAGGAAATCGTGCGTTTCCATACTATTTACTGGCCGATTATGCTGATGGCCCTCGATCTGCCGCTTCCAAAGAAAGTGTTCGGCCACGGATGGCTTTTAATGAAGGACGGAAAAATGTCGAAGTCCAAAGGCAACGTCGTTGATCCGATTCCGCTTGTCGACCGCTACGGCCTGGATGCTGTCCGCTACTATCTGCTGCGGGAAGTGCCGTTTGGCTCCGACGGGGTGTTCACGCCGGAGGGATTTGTCGACCGGCTGAACTATGATCTCGCAAACGATCTGGGCAATCTTTTAAATCGTACCGTGGCAATGATTAACAAATATTTTGACGGCTCCATCCCGGCCTATGTAAAGGATGCGAGTCCGTATGATGCTTCGCTGCTTGAGCTGATAGAGGCAACCGTCACAAAGGTGGAAAATGCCGTGGAGGAAATGGAGTTTTCAGTGGCTCTGACAGCTATATGGCAGCTTATCAGCCGGACAAACAAATACATTGATGAAACCCAGCCGTGGATTCTTGCAAGAGACGAAAGCGAGCGGGAAGTGCTTGGCTCCGTCCTTTACCATCTGGCGGAATCTCTGCGGGTAATCAGTATACTGATTCAGCCATTTATGACAGAAACGCCGAAGAGCATCTGGTCACAGCTTGGAATAGATAAAGCAATTACAGGCTGGGAGACGACGAAATCCTTCGCTCATATAAAAGAAGGCACCAGAGTAGCCGGTAAGGCTGTGCCTGTCTTCCCTCGTCTTCAGCAGGAGGATGAAGTGAAGTATATTATTGAGTCGATGGGTGGTACAGTGAAAGCGGAAGCAGAAGAGGAAGAGGAAACGGAAGAAAACGGTGAAATCACGATTGATGACTTTGGCAAAGTTGAGCTGAAGGTGGCGGAAATCATCGACGCAGAACCGGTCAAAAAGGCTAATAAACTGCTTAAAATCCAGCTTGACGTAGGAGATGAAAAGCGTCAGGTCGTTTCCGGCATCGCAGAGCATTACACCCCGGAGGATCTGAAGGGCCGGAAGGTGATCTGTGTGACCAACCTGAAGGCGGTGAAGCTTCGGGGAGAGTGGTCGGAAGGAATGATCCTGGCTGCTTCTAAAGGAAAAGAACTGACGCTTGCCACTATCGATCAGGCTCTTCCAAATGGATCGGTCGTGAATTAAAGAAAGGACGAGAATGTGATGCTTTTTGATACGCATGTTCATCTGAACGTAGAACAATTTGAAGGAGAAGTCGCAGAAACGATCGGACGGGCTAAAGAAGCCGGGGTTGAATACATGACGGTTGTCGGCTTTGACCGGGATACAATTCCTAAAGCGATAGAGCTGGCGGAAACGTACGATTTTATTTATGCAGCAGTCGGCTGGCATCCGGTCGACGCTGTCGATATGACCGATGAGGACCTGGACTGGCTGGAGGAGCTTGCCGGCCACCCCCGCGTGGTAGCTCTCGGGGAGATGGGACTTGATTATCACTGGGACAAATCTCCGAAGGATGTACAAAAAGAGGTATTCCGCCGGCAGATCCACCTGGCAAAGAAAGTGAACATGCCGATTATTATTCATGACCGCGAGGCCCATGATGATATTGTCGATCTGCTGGAGGAAGAAAATGCGGGAGAAGTCGGCGGTATTATGCACTGCTTTGGCGGCACTGCCGAAACCGCGAAGCGCTGTATGGATATGAATTTTTATATTTCCTTTGGCGGTCCGGTTACGTTCAAAAACGCAAAGCTCCCTAAGGAAGTAAGCAGGGAAATTCCGATGGACCGGCTGCTGGTGGAAACCGACTGTCCGTTTTTGGCGCCGCACCCTTACCGGGGCAAGCGGAACGAGCCTGCGTACGTAAGGCTGGTAGCTGAAAAAATCGCAGAACTGAAGGAAATTCCGTATGAGGAATTGGCTGAACAGACGACAAAAAACGCTAAACAGCTTTTTCGTCTGTAAACGATGAACAGGCCCGCTCTTTCCATAACAATGGAAAAGCGGGCTGTATCATAGCAATAGACTAAATTGGCTTAGAAGGAAGGTAACCGTGCGTATTTACGAATGTATCGTAGTGGAGGGCAAATCTGATACCGCAGCTGTCCGTAACGCGGTGGAGGCGGACACCATTGAAACAAACGGCTCGGCAGTAAGTGAGGAGGCGCTCCGCCGGATTGAACTGGCCAGGGAGCGGAGAGGGGTCATTATTTTGACTGATCCGGATGTTCCGGGCGAGAGAATCCGACGGATAGTAAGCCGGCGAGTGCCGGGGTGCAAGCACGCTTTCTTAACAAAAGGTAAAGCCTTCGGGAGTCCGGGCCAGAGTCTGGGTGTGGAGCACGCTTCTGCAGAAACGATCCGGGAAGCCTTAAGGCACGTGCGCAGCGAAAAAGAGCATCCGGAAGTGACAGCAGCAGTAACAAGGCAGGACCTTCTGGAGCTTGGGCTGTTCGCAGGAAGCGGCTCTAGGGATAAACGTGCCCGCCTGGGGGAAATACTGAACATTGGATATGCCAATGGAAAGCAGTTTTTGAAAAGGCTGGAGATGTTTCAAATCAGCCAGGCTGAATTTACCGCGGCACATGAACAATTACTGGAAGAGGAGGAGAAGGCGTGAAGGATATAGCAACCCCGGGGCGGACAAAGGATATACTGGAAAGACACGGATTTGCGTTTAAAAAGAGCCTGGGACAAAATTTTTTAATCGACGCAAACATTTTAACACGCATTGCAGAAGCAGCGGGCATAGAGCCGGAGGACGGGGTCATAGAGGTAGGGCCCGGAATTGGAGCGCTCACAGAGCATCTCGCAAAACAGGCCGGGCAGGTGGAGGCGTTCGAAATCGACCAGCGCCTGCTTCCGATTCTTGAAGAAACGATGGCTCCTTATCCGCATGTCCGGGTGCGCCACCGCGATATTCTGCAGGTGGACCTCGGGGCGTTTATTCGTGAACACATGAGTGAATGCCGAAGTGTATCCGTCGTAGGGAATCTTCCGTATTACGTTACAACTCCCATACTGATGGCAGTGCTCGAACAGAGGCTGCCGATAAAAAATATCGTGATTATGCTGCAAAAAGAAGTGGCAGAGCGAATGGCGGCTGTCCCCGGTACGAAAGCCTACGGCTCTTTATCGATAGCGGTACAGTATTTTGCGGAAACAGAAAGGGTACTGACCGTTCCTAAAACCGTTTTTATTCCGCAGCCGCGAGTCGATTCGCTGATTCTCCGCTTGAGAAAACGCTCCGCTCCGCCGGTGCATGTAGTGAACGAAGAATTCTTTTTTCGCCTGGTGCGGGCATCATTTGTGCAGCGCAGGAAAACGCTGTGGAACAATTTACTTCACCAGCTCGCTGGACCGGAGGGCAAAGACAGACTGTTGCACGCGTTTGAGCAGACCGGGCTCGACCCGGGAAGGCGCGGTGAAACGCTCTCCATGGAGGAATTTGCTCTATTATCCAATGAACTTGCTCCATTTTATCAGGAATTTTAAGACATTCCGAAAAAGAAGATTTAGTAATTGACATTCAAATTAAAGAATTGTTATAATGAAAAATTTTTGACAACTAACCCGGGTTATGTTAACATGATTTTTAGTGAGGTGGGTTAGACAATGGGAAAAACATTGGTGGAGATTAAAGAAGCGTTGGATTTAAAAGTAGGTAAACGAGTCACGGTAATTGCTAATGGCGGACGCAAGAAAACCGTCGAACGTTCCGGGTATTTAGAGGAAACATATCCTTCCGTCTTTATTGTCAAACTGGACAGAGCCCAGCATCCTGTCGAACGTCTTTCTTACAGCTATACAGATGTACTCACCCAGACAGTCAAACTGTATCTAACGGAAGAAGAAGAGCTTCAGGCTTAACTAACACATACGAATGCAGTCCCCGGACAGCATACAGGCTTTCTGCGCTAAGCGGGAAGCTTTTTTCAATTTTAAACCCACATTAAATAAAGGACGCCAATAGACGCGTGAAAGCCTGATTTTTGAAGCCGTGTGTGCCTGCAGCGGCAAGGGAAGCTTTTCCTGCTGTACATGCTGCTGTTTTTCAACTAAAATGTTAGAAGGTTGAAAGTACGGTAAACGTGGAGGAAGATGAGAGAAGGAGAATGATGGTGAAGTTATCAAAAAAGGCTCCGGCGAAAATAAATCTGACGCTCGACGTTTTAGGTAAACGGGCGGATGGCTATCACGAAGTGAAAATGGTGATGGCCCAGGTGGATTTGGCTGATCGTCTGGAGTTTGAGCGAAGAAAAGATGGAAAAATTGTCGTGCAGATGTCGGAAGGCTTTCTTCCGGAAGACCATAGAAACCTGGCTTATCAGGCTGCAAAGTTGTTGAAGGATAGATACCGGATTGCATACGGCGTATCGATCTTTATACATAAAAATATCCCTGTAGCTGCCGGGCTCGCCGGTGGCAGCAGTGATGCCGCAGCTACGCTGCGGGGAGTGAATGAGCTGTGGGAAATCGGTGCGGACATGGAGGAGCTGGCAGAAATTGGGGCGCTCATCGGCTCGGACGTCTCCTTCTGCGTACACGGGGGAACGGCGATCGCTACCGGACGGGGAGAGCAGATTGAGCACATTGACCCGCCCCCGTCCTGCTGGGTAATTTTAGCTAAACCTCCTACAGGCGTTTCCACCGGGGAGATTTATCGCAGAATTGACGCGGCGAAAAAACGCCAGGAGATGACCCCGGCGATGGTGGAGGCGATTCGGAATAACAATTATGAACAGCTTTGCCGCTCTTTATCCAATACCCTTGAAGAGGTAACTCTGCCGCTTTATCCCGAAGTGGGCCAGATTAAAGCCCGCATGCTCGATTCCGGTGTAGATGCTGCACTGATGAGCGGCAGCGGTCCTACTGTTTTCGGGCTGGTGGATAAGGAAAGTAAAGTAAGCCGTGTGTATAATGCGTTGCGTGGCTTCTGCTCCCAAGTGTACGCGGTTCGCCTGTTGAACAACCGAAACGCTTGATAAAATCCGTATGAAAATGGTATATTCTTGCTAAATATTCGGATTTTACGGAGGTAAGCATGAAAAAACTGAAACGAAGCGGCCGGTTGGTTGATATGACCAATTTTTTGCTGCAGCATCCACACGAACTTATCTCTCTTGGTTATTTTACAGAGAGGTATGATTCTGCCAAATCCTCGGTAAGTGAAGATTTGACTATCATTAAAGAAATTTTTGAAACACAGGGCGTCGGGGCACTGCGTACGGTGGCAGGGGCGAGCGGCGGCGTGCGATATGTGCCGAAAATGGAAAAAAACGCCGCGGAGCTTTTTGTCGGAGACCTGTGTGAAAAGCTCGAAAATAAAGAGCGGCTGCTGCCTGGAGGATATTTATATATGATGGATATTCTTGGGCGCCCGCGGACGATGAACGAAGTGGGGAAAATGTTTGCTTCTGTTTTTGCAGACAGGCAGATTGATGCCATTGTCACTGTGGCTATGAAAGGCATTCCTCTTGGATATGCGATTGGTACATACCTTGACGTACCTGTAAGTATTGTGCGAAGAGACCACAGGGTCACGGAAGGCTCGACAGTAAGCATTAACTACGTATCAGGTTCATCGAGACGGATCCAGACAATGTCTCTCGCGCGGAGGAGCCTGCCGGAAGGATCCAACGTACTTGTGGTGGACGATTTCATGAAAGCGGGCGGTACGGTAAGCGGAATGATAGAACTGCTGCAGGAGTTCCGGGCGAACGTGGCAGGCATCGGAGTGCTTGTAGAGGCCGAAGGCGCGGGAGAGCGGCTGGTGGATGATTACGTAAGCATTGCAAGAGTGGAAGAGGTAAATGAAAAGACGAAAAACATTCGCGTAGTTCCCGGCAATTTTCTAACAAAGCTGGAAAAGGAGAGATCAAGATGAAGGAAGTATTCACTAAGCAGGCACCAGAGGCTATCGGCCCGTATTCGCAGGGGATTAAGGTGAATAATGTATTTTACAGCTCCGGCCAGATTCCTTTGACGCCGGCAGGCCAAATCGTAAGCGGCGGTGTTGAAGAACAGACGCACCAGGTTTTTCAAAACCTGCAGGCAGTGCTCGCTGAAGCCGGTTCTTCGCTGAATCATGTTATTAAAGCCACAGTATTCATTAAAGATATGGATGAGTTTCCGGTTATTAATGAAGTGTATGGGTCTTACTTTCAGGAACACCAGCCGGCCCGTTCATGTGTCGAAGTGGCCCGTCTCCCTAAGGATGTAAAAGTGGAAATTGAAGTTATTGCTTTACTTGCTTCCTGAATTACAGTGCTCTGTGCTGCCTGAGCGAATGGCAGCCGGAGTGCTGTTTTTTTTACGATATAGGTAGAAAAGAGTATGTGACAAGCCGATAAGAAGAATAAAGGAAGGATTTTTAAATGCAGGACTTTTAGTTCGAGTAAAAAGATGTGGTAACATAATTAAAACATCGTTATACTGAATACATGTTTATATACTTTAAAATTTAAAATATTTGCAGGCGATTTTTTGTCCGGGCAGGACTCAGCGCAATAATGTAGAAATCAATAACCAGCCTCTTTATGCTTTACGTGGAAGAGGAGATACATATAGATGAGAAGGTTAATAAATCGAAGGTGGTGAAAATATGCAGGTAACAGATGTCAGGCTGCGCCGGGTAAATACTGATGGACGGATGAGAGCGATTGCTTCTATTACATTTGATGAAGAGTTTGTGGTCCATGATATTCGGGTCATTGATGGAAATAACGGTCTCTTTGTTGCTATGCCGAGTAAACGCACCCCTGATGGGGAATTCCGCGATATTGCCCATCCTATTTCGTCAGCAGCGAGAGAGAAGATCCAGTCCGCTGTATTGGCAGAATATAACGAGCAGGAGCAGCAACCCGCAGAAAAAAATTTCAACGAAGCCGGCGCTTCGTAACATCATATGCACCAGGGCAGCGATAACGGTCTCGAGGGGGCCGTTATTTATTTTTGGCTGTAAACGGAATCAGGTGGATAGGTAACTGTTCATTATGTAGAATAGGTAATAGTGTATTCTTGAAAACCGAAAGCTTTTAAGATATTATTCTTAATGGACAAAAATGCGCATATGGAGGAACCTACATGAATAATCGCTATGCCGTTATTTTAGCTGCCGGAAAAGGCACCCGCATGAAATCCAGCCTCTATAAAGTACTTCACCCTGTCTGCGGAAAACCGATGGTGGAGCACGTGGTGGATGAGCTCGAAGCCGCTGGCGTCGACCAATTAGTGACGGTGACCGGCCACGGGGCAGAAGCTGTCGAAGAGCATCTAAAGGAGCGTACTTCCTATGTGCTTCAGGAGGAACAGCTTGGCACGGCTCATGCTGTAATGCAGACGAGAAAGATGCTTGAAGGTAAAAAGGGGACGACTATCGTTGCGTGTGGAGACACTCCATTGATCCAGGGAAGTACGATGCAGGCGCTGATGGATCATCATGAACAAATGGAAGCAAAAGCAAGCATTTTAACAGCCGTAGCAGACGACCCTGCCGGGTACGGGCGGGTCATCCGGGGCAGCAGCGGGGAAGTTGTCAGGATCGTTGAACATAAGGATGCAGATGAAACGGAAAAAAGCATCCGGGAAATTAATACGGGGACCTACTGCTTTGACAATGAAGCGCTGTTTCATGCTCTCAGCCAGGTGGATAACAATAATGTGCAAGGTGAATATTACCTTCCTGATGTCATTGGTATCCTCCAGGAGAAGGGGGAAACCGTATCTGCCTGGACCACCCCGGACTTTTCTGAGACAATCGGGGTGAACGATCGCGTGGCTTTATCCCAGGCTGAAAAAGCCATGAAGCGCCGCATTAATGAACATTGGATGCGACAGGGAGTAACTATCATTGATCCGGAGAATACTTATATCTCTAAGGAATCTGTGATCGGCGCTGATACAGTAATTGAGCCCGGAACAATTCTCCGCGGCAGTGTACATGTAGGAACCTCCTGCCAGCTCGGCCCGCATTCAGAAATCAGCAACGCAGTCATTGGCAGCGAAACAGTGGTCCGTCAATCGACAGTGACGGACAGCGAGGTAGGAAACTCCGTACAAATCGGCCCTTATGCCCACGTCCGGCCGGCTTCGTCAATCGGTGATGAAGCCAAAATCGGCAATTTTGTTGAAATCAAAAAAGCTTCCATCGGACAGGGAAGCAAAACGTCCCACCTCAGCTACATTGGAGATGCAGAGGTAGGAAAAAATGTGAACATCGGCTGCGGCTCCATTACTGTTAATTACGACGGTATGGGCAAGCATTTAACGAAAATCGAAGATAACGTGTTTATCGGATGTAACTCCAATCTTGTAGCTCCGGTAAACGTTGGGAAAGGCGCTTACGTAGCAGCAGGTTCCACTATTACTTCGGATGTGCCGGAGGATGCGCTTTCCATTGCGCGGGCAAGGCAGACGAATAAAGAAAACTATGTAAGTGAAAAATTAAATGCAGATAAAAAGCAAAACAAGTGACGGAGGGAATTAAAAAATGTCCACGATGGATCGCTCCAATTTGAAAGTATTCACCCTGAACTCGAATCCAAGGCTCGCAGAGGAAATTGTTGAACAGATCGGTACAACAATGGGGCTCAGCTCTGTAAAACGATTCAGTGACGGAGAAGTGCAGATAAATATTGAAGAAAGTATCCGCGGCTGCGATGTCTTTTTGGTCCAGTCAACTTCAGACCCGGCCAATGAACATCTTATGGAGCTTTTGATTATGATCGATGCCATGAAGCGGGCTTCGGCAAAAACGATCAGCGTTGTCCTCCCTTATTACGGCTATGCACGTCAGGACCGTAAGGCCCGGGCGAGAGAGCCTATTACAGCCAAGTTGATTGCCAATCTGCTGGAAACAGCTGGAGCGACCAGAATTTTGAGTCTGGACCTGCACGCAACGCAAATTCAGGGATTCTTCGATATTCCGGTGGATCAGCTGCAGGGAGAGCCTATCTTGTCCCGTCACTTCAACGAAAAAGGCCTGGAGGATCTCGTTATTGTATCGCCTGACCACGGAGGCGTGGTGCGCGCACGCAGAATGGCAGACCGCTTAAAGGCTCCTATCGCGATTATTGATAAGCGCCGGCCGCGTCCAAACGTTTCAGAGGTCATGAATATTGTCGGTGACGTAGAAGGCAAAACGGCAATCATTATTGATGATATTATTGATACCGCCGGAACGATCACTCTTGCAGCGGATGCGTTAATCGAGTCGGGCGCAAACAATGTTTATGCGTGCTGCACGCATCCGGTACTATCCGGACCGGCAATAGAAAGAATCGAAAATTCCAGGATTGAAGAGCTTGTAGTAACAAACTCCATCGTGCTCCCGGAAGAGAAAAATATCGATAAAGTAACACAGCTTTCCGTCGGTCCGCTTATGGCTAAAGCAATTATTAATGTCTTTGAGCAGACTTCGGTCAGCCGCTTGTTTAATTAATCTACAAGAAAATCAATGGTTTGAATAAGCCATTGATTTTTGATGTGGATTCTGGTATAATTCTGTCTCAAGTGGGCAAAATTACGCGAACACGTTAAAATAAAATTTAATTATGAGGTGAATACCATGGCTACGCAGTTAACTGCAGCTCGTCGTCCTGAAACAAAACAGTCAGTGACGAAAAAACTCCGCAGAGAGGGCACGATTCCAGCCGTTATTTACGGCAAGAAAACGGAAAGCCAGCCTATCTCTGTCGACAACGTTACATTCCTGAAAACGATCCGTGAAGCCGGAAAGAACGGCATCATTGATCTGACTATTGAAGGCGAAAGCAAAAAGCACCAGGTCATCGTGCATGATATGCAGGTTGACTCCATCAAGGATTACTTTATCCATGTTGACTTCTTTGAAGTAGACATGACTTCCGAAATGGAAGCAGACGTTGCTGTAAGCCTCGAAGGCGAAGCGCCAGGGGAAAAAGACGGCGGCGTTGTCTCCCACATGATGTTCAATATTACTGTCAGCGCACTGCCTGCTGAAATTCCTGACAGCATCAGCGTGGACATTTCGACATTGAATGTCGGCGACTCGATTCAGGTAGCAGATCTTCCAGAAGGCTTGAATTACACGATTACGAGTGAGCCGGAAGAAACGATTGTTACAGTTCTTGTACCGGAAGAAGAGCCGGAAGAGCCAGGCGAAGAAGAAGCGGAAGAGCCTGAGCTTGTAGATGCGGATGAAGAATCCGAAGAAGGTTCTGAAGAAGGCGGCAGCGAAGACAACAATTCATAATTTCTGTGCCAAAGCTGACGGAGGGCGTACTGCCTTCCGTCATAAATAAAGATCGCAGGCGACGCTGCTTGACAGGCGCCCTGCGATCTTTATTTATGCTGTGCTCTTAAGCTGACATTCCTTAAATTAAAAGAGGCACTGCAATTGTTTCAAACGTCAAAAAGCAGTTTTTTTAGTATAATATGAAGAAGCAGTCTGAACATTATACGTACGAGACAGAGCGGGGGACCAGCATGAAATTTATTGTCGGGTTAGGCAACCCGGGTAAAAAATATAACAAGACACGCCATAACGTTGGATTTGAAGCTGTAGAAGAACTTGCTTCCATGTGGCAGCTGTCATGGAAAAAGAGCAAGTGGAGAAGCGAAACTGCCGAAACAATGGCAAGGGGCGAAAAAGTGATACTGGTAAAGCCCTTGACTTATATGAATCTTTCAGGAGAAGCAGTAGGCCCGATGCTTGATTTCTATAAAGCGTCCCCAGAAGACGTTTTAGTTGTGTATGATGATCTGGATCTGGCTCCTGGGACGGTGCGCCTGCGTAAAAAAGGCGGCCACGGGGGCCATAACGGCATACGCTCGTTAATCGAGCATTTGGGTACAAAGGAGTTTAAGCGGCTGCGCATAGGAATTGGAAAGCCGGAGAAGGCGTCTGTAATTGACTACGTTCTTGGCGCCTTTCCACCAGAAGAGAGAAAACAGATGGATGAGGCCGTCAAAAAGGCAGCAGCCTCGGCGGAAGCATGGAGCAGTAAATCATTTGATGAAGTGATGAATGAGTTTAATTAATAGAAGGACGGGGTGGGACTGGAAAGTTCCGCTCTCCTTTTGCGTGATAAAAAAAGAAACCGCCATAAATAGGGAGGAACGAGCATGAAGGGTTTACCATCGATATTGGCCTCCAACCCGGAGATCAGGGAAGTTATCAGCGACCTCCAAAACGGAGTTCCGGAGCAGCTGATTTCAGGGCTCAGCGGATCGGCAAGAACGTTGTTTATGACGCTTGCCCAGGAGAAGACGCAACAGCCTCAGCTGGTAGTGACGCATACGCTGTACCAGGCGCAGAAGCTGTACGATGATTTGTTGGAATGGTCCGAGAAGGACGTATTAATATATCCGGTCAATGAGCTTATTTCTGCTGAAATTGCAGTAGCAAGCCCGGAAATGAGATCGCAGCGGATTGAAGTGCTCGACCGTCTGGCCAGCGGTTTTGACGGAATTATTGTGAGCCCGGTGGCCGGCCTTCGCCGTCTGCTGCCTCCGCCTGCTGTTTGGGAAGCAGCCCAGTGGCCGCTGCATGCCGGTGACGATCTTGACCTGGATGCGTTCCAGCAGTTTCTTTATGCTTCCGGTTATCAGCGTGCCGATATGGTGGCTGCTCCTGGTGAATTCAGCATCCGCGGCGGTATTATCGACATCTACTCATTGACGGCGGACAATCCAGTGCGGCTGGAGCTGTTTGATACAGAAGTTGATTCTCTCCGTTTATTTAATCCGGAGGACCAGCGGACAATTGAACAGATTACTAAGGTCACTATCAGCCCAGCCCAGGAAACCATCCTTTATCCGGAGCAATTTCAGCGGGCAGCCGCTCACCTTGAGGACGGACTGAGCAAAACGCTGAAAACGGTCAAGGACGAGAGTGTGAAGCAGAAGGTGCAGGAGCGCCTGTCGGAAGAGCGGGAGCAGCTGCTGCAGCACGTGCGCTTCCAAAGCCTGTACAAATATATGCAGTTTTTCTATGAAAAGCCGGCTACCCTGAGCAATTACTTTCCCCCGGAAACCATCTTTTTTATCGATGAAGTAAGCCGGGTACAGGAAACAGCAGAACGCCTGGATGAAGAAGAGGCGGAGTGGCGGACAAATATGGTAGAGCAGGGAGAGCTCCCGGTAGAAATGCAGCTTTCGGTGCCGTTTCATAAGCTGATAAAAGCCATCGATTTTCCGAAGGTGCTTTTTTCTTTATTTACCCGTAGTTTGTCCGAGTTTCATCCTCGCCGGGTGGCGAACGTCACGAGCAAGGCAATGCAGCAGTTTCATGGCCAGCTGCCGGTACTGAAAAATGAAATTGAACGCTGGCAGAACGGCGGATTTCGTATCGTTTTTGCCGCTGAGACAGAGGACCGGCTCGAGCGGCTGCAGAGAATTCTCGATGATTACGGAGTAGAAGCAGAACGGGCAAACAAGGAGGGGCCATTTACGCCGGGACGTCCTGCTATTGTACAGGGGCGGCTCGACAGCGGATTTGAACTTCCGCTTGAAAAGCTTGCCGTCATTACAGAGCAGGAGACGTTTACCAAGCAGGTACGCCGCTCAAGGCGCCGCGAAAAGCTGAACAATGCTGAACGCATCAAAAGCTACTCGGAGCTGCAGGTGGGAGACCTGGTCGTTCACGTAAATCATGGCATCGGAAAATATCTGGGGATGGAAACCCTGGACGTGGGAGGAGTGCACCAGGACTTCTTGAACGTGTCCTATGCGGGCAATGACAAACTGTATGTCCCGGTTGAGCAGATTGATCAGGTTCAAAAGTACGTGGGCTCAGAAGAAAAAGATCCTAAAATCTATAAACTCGGCGGCAACGACTGGAAGCGTGTAAAGCGCAAAGTACAATCCTCTGTTGAAGACATAGCCGATGACCTGATCAAGCTGTATGCGGAGCGGGAGGCTACGAAGGGGCACGCCTTTAACCGGTATGCGATGGAGGAGCAGGCGTTTGCTGCTACCTTCCCTTATCAGGAAACGGAGGATCAGATCAAAGCAATTGAAGAAATCCGCGAAGACATGGAGCGTGAACGTCCAATGGACCGCCTCCTGTGCGGCGATGTTGGCTACGGAAAAACAGAGGTGGCAATACGGGCGGCGTTTAAAGCAGTGATGGATGGCAAGCAGGTGGCCATTTTGGTTCCAACAACGATTTTAGCCCAGCAGCACTTCGACACGCTCACAGAACGTTTTGCCGAACAGCCGATTAACATCGGTTTGATGAGCCGTTTCCGTACGAAAAAACAGCAGAATGAAACGACCCGGGGGCTGAAGGCAGGAAGTGTCGATATTGTGATCGGCACGCATCGTGTGCTTTCTAAAGACGTACAGTTTCATGATTTAGGGCTTTTGATTGTCGATGAAGAGCAGCGGTTTGGGGTTACTCATAAAGAGAAAATCAAACGGCTCAAGGCAAATATCGACGTATTAACGCTGACGGCAACGCCGATTCCAAGAACGCTTCACATGTCGATGCTTGGCGTTCGTGATCTATCTGTCATCGAGACTCCCCCGGAAAACCGTTTTCCAGTCCAGACGTATGTGATGGAATACAATCCGACGCTGGTCAAAGAAGCTATAGAACGCGAAATCAGCCGCGGCGGCCAGGTGTATTTTATGCATAACCGGGTGGATAACATCAGCCGGATGGCTGACCAGATTTCGATGCTTGTGCCGGAGGCAGAGGTTGCTTACGCCCATGGGCAGATGAATGAGCAGGAGCTCGAATCGGTTATGGTAGAGTTTTTAGAGGGCAATAAGGATGTACTGGTCACAACGACGATTATAGAAACAGGGGTCGATATTCCAAACGTCAATACGCTTATTATTAACAACGCTGACCGTATGGGACTTTCCCAGCTTTATCAGATCCGCGGCCGGGTGGGCAGGTCCAACCGCGTAGCTTACTCGTATTTCACGTACCAGCGCGACAAGGTGCTTTCTGAGGTGGCGGAAAAGCGGCTGCAGGCGATCAAGGAATTTACGGAGCTTGGCTCGGGCTTTAAGATTGCCATGAGAGATCTTTCCATCCGCGGAACGGGTAATCTGCTCGGTGCAGAGCAGCATGGCTACATTGAATCCGTAGGATTTGATTTGTACTCGCAGATGCTAAAAGACGCTATTGAAGAACGTAAAGATGGTCAGCCGAAGCAGCAGGAGCCGGAGATGGAGATGAATATGAAAGCAGATGCCTACATCCCTGACTATTATATTGATGACTCCAAGCAAAAAATAGAAATGTATAAGCGCTTCCGGGGACTCGAGACACTTGAAGACATGGAAGATCTGCAAAGTGAAATGATGGACCGATTCGGAGAATATCCGGTGGAGGTGGAAAAGCTGTTTATTCTCAGTAATATTCGTCTGCGCGCCGGAGTTTCCGGAGTGGAGTCCATTTCCCAGGAAACAAACAAAACCATTATTCTGGTGGGCGAAGCAGCAAGCAGTGAAGCAGACGGCGCTTCGCTGTTCGGACTTGTAAATGACCTGGGACGTCATATTGGTATTGGGACCAGCGGGAAAAAGATTCAGATATCAGTGCAGCACCAGCGGCTCGAGGAAATGAAAATTCTCACTTCCGTGCAGGCGGTCGTCAAAGGCGTGCAGGAAGCAAAAAAAGAGCCGGAAGAAACAACGTCCCCGAAATAGAGCGGGTGGATAGAAGGGATCGAAGATGACTAATGACAAAAGCTCTTTCGCCCGTTTGCTAAAGAGCGTTTCCCTGCTGACAGCAGCTGCCTTGATAGGAAAGATATTCAGCGCTGTTTACCGGATTCCGTACCAGAATATGACCGGAGATATTGGTTATTATGTTTATCAGCAGGTGTACCCGTTTTACGGTATAGCGATGATTCTCGCTCTTTACGGCTTTCCGGCTGTGCTGGCCGGGGAAATGGTCCAGCAGAAAAAAGCATCCGAGCGGCTGGAAACGATGAAAGCGGCTGGAATGGTATTGGTATCTGCGGCGGCTTTGGCTTTTGTTCTTTTGTTTCTTTTTGCACCTTTGGTGGCTGGCGCCATGGGAGACGGGCAGCTTACACCGGTGCTGCGCATGACTTCATTCGTGTTTCTCCTCGTGCCTGTGCTTTCGCTTGGGCGCGGATATTACCAGGGGATAGGGAGAATGGAGCCGACAGCTTTATCACATGTAGTGGAGCAGATGTGCCGTGTAAGCTTTATTTTGTTACTTGCCTGGGCAGCAGTATCGGCCGGCCAGGGAGTATATGACATAGGCTCCTGGGCTATGGGAGCCTCTATAGCGGGCGCCGGCGTCGGAGCCTTGGTTCTGCTGCTGCTCTGGTGGTTTCAGCACCGGCGTCAACCGCTGCCTTTTCGCTTCCGGGGAGCCGGAAAAGAGTATAGGAGCATGGGGAAGAAACTGCTTATACCAGGAGTGGTCGCCTGTCTCGGTGCTATGGTGTTTTTATTTTACCAATGGATTGATGCGTTTACTGTAGTCCCCGGCCTTGAGGCTTATGGTATTTCCGGGCGGGAGGCGAAGGAAACGAAGGGTGTTCTGGACCGGGCACAGCCACTTCTTCAGTTCGGCACGGTAGTATCTACGGCGCTCGCAGCAGCTGTACTCCCTTCGCTTCTTGGCAAAGAAGGAGTTTTTCTTGGCGGTCTTGCTCTTCGGATCAGTCTGGTTATCGGGGGAGCGGCAGCCGTAGGTCTGTATACAGTAGCTGGCTTTGTGAATGTAATGCTGTTTGAAAACAGTAGAGGAACAGAGCTTATGGCTGTGCTCGCTCTTTCCCTTCTGTTTAGTGGCTGGGTTGTAACGGCGAATGCCATTCTCCAGGGGGCAGGCTGTGTACGACTGGCTGCGGGTTCAATAGTGGCCGGGGGCATCATCAAGCTCGTTGGAAATATAATGCTTATCCCTGCCTTTGGCGCCATTGGTGCAGCGGCAGCCACGATCTGTGGTCTTGCAGTTACGAGCCTTCTGCAGGGAAAGCTTCTGCAGAAGCACCGGCTAATCTTTTGGCCTTCCGGCAGGTGGTACTTTCGATGGGTAACTCTTTTAGTCCTGCTTGGAGCCGGCCTGTGGGTACTGCAGCTGCCTGCAGGCAGCATGGAGGCAAGGCAGGCTGCTGGCTTGTGGGCCCTTGGCCTGGCAGGGGCCGGGGTGGCCCTGTGCCTTGCTCTTGTTAAAGGCTTAAAACTTTTCGAACGCCAGGAGTGGAACATGCTTTCCGCAGGCGGAAGCAAAAATGAAAAGAGAGGAGCTTCCTAATGAATAATTCAGATATGCGTCCGGTCATTACCGTTTTAGGGCTTGGGGCAGGAGATGCCGGGCAGCTTCCCCTGGACGTTTACCGGCGTCTCCGCTCAGCTTCATCTCTGTATTTACGTACCAGGGAGCATCCAGTCGTCAGTGAGCTGGAGGAGGAGCTGCCGGAGTATAAAACCTTTGATCGGATTTATGAACAGACAGAGTCGTTCGAAGAAGCATACAGGTTAATGACGGAGGAACTGCTGGACGCTTCTAAAGCCTCCGGGGGCCTTTGTTATGCCGTGCCGGGTCATCCGCTAGTGGCAGAAATGGTAGTGCAGCAGCTGCTTGAAGCGGAAAATGCCGGAAAATGCCGGGTCGATATCGTAGGGGGCCAAAGCTTTTTAGACCCCGTTTTTGCAGCCCTCCGGCTGGATCCGAGTGAAGGCTTCCAGCTGCTGGACGCGACAGCGCTGAAAAGGGAAGACATCCAGGTCTCGACCCATCTGCTGCTTACCCAGGTGTACGATCGTATGACAGCTTCAGAGGTGAAGCTGACGCTGATGGATCTGTACCCGGAAGAGCACATAGTGCACATGGTTTCCGGAGCGGGAACCGGGGCAGAACGGCTTCAGGAGCTTCCGCTGTACGAGCTCGACCGCGAAGACTTTGTCGATAATCTAATGTCTGTTTATGTGCCGCCGCTGCCGTTTTCTGCCCGGTTCGGAGACTGGAACAAATTGCGCAGCATTATCGCCTCTCTCCGGGCTCCGGACGGGTGCCCGTGGGACAGAAAACAAACGCACCAATCGCTGAAAAAATACCTGCTCGAAGAAACCTATGAAGTATTAAGTGCCATCGATGCTGAAGACGACGACAACCTGCAGGAAGAGCTGGGAGACATTTTGCTTCAGGTGATGCTTCATGCTCAAATTGGGGAAGAAGAAGGCTTTTTCACCATTGATGATGTGGTGGAATCAGTAACGGAAAAAATGATCCGCCGGCATCCGCACGTGTTTGCAGAGTCAGCGGCAGCTACTCCGGAAGAAGTGAACACGCAGTGGGAACAGATTAAAAAAGCTGAAAAAAGCAAAGATGGCGAAGAAGATTCTGTGCTGGAGGATATTCCCCAGGCAGCGCCAGCACTCATGAGAGCCTATGAAATTCAGAAAAAGGCAGCGAAGGCCGGGTTCGACTGGGGCGATGATGCTCCGATGTGGGACAAGCTCCATGAAGAAATAGACGAATGGAAGGCGGAGCTTCGGGCAGAAAACGAACAAAACAGCTCAAAGGAATTTGGGGATATTTTATTTGTGCTCGTTAACCTTGCCCGGTTCTTTCACGTACACCCGGAGGAAGCGCTCGAACAGACGAACCAGAAATTTTTCCGTCGTTTTGCCTACATTGAACGGAAAATGAATGAAGAAAACCGGCACTGGAAGGAAGAAAACTTTCTGCAGACAGCGGAAGCATGGTGGCAGGAAGCGAAGAAGGAGGAGGGGTAACGATGAGAATAGATAAGTTTTTAAAGGTGTCCCGGCTGATTAAGCGAAGAACTCTTGCAAAGGAAGTAGCTGCCCAGGGACGCATTACGGTAAACGGTAATCAGGCGAAGGCCGGAACGGAAGTAAAGCCTGGCGATGAAATCATCGTACGCTTTGCTTCGAACACATTAAAGCTAAGAGTGGAAGCCATTAAGGATACAACGAAAAAAGATGAAGCAGAATCGATGTATACACTGATGGAAGAAGAAAGCAAATAATACGAACGGCCGTTCCTTTTTGGGGCGGCTTTATTATTTAGTATGGAAGAAAACCTGCGAAAACAGAAAAAATAAAGCGAAAAACTGTAATAAAGAGGAAAAACCGTGTTGAAACTCCTTCGCTGCTCCGTTATGATTAACATAACTAAAATCGTAAACGGTTTGTAAAGCGCCTGTTTTACAACAAAGCTTGCAGAGACAAGCGAAGGAGGAGCTCTTGATTGATTGAGGAAAAGAAAAAAGTAACAAACATTCATAGACCGCACTCCCATCAGCAGACACAGACAGATGCCCGTAAAGAAGCCTCAGTACAGAAGCAGCGCCGTGGATTGAAAAAAAGAATGACTGCTTTAACCGTTGTTACTGCCCTTGTTGTCATATTAATGGGAATTACTTTGTTTTCACAGTGGCAGACCATTGCGGCCAACAATGAGGAGCAGCATCAGATGGAAGAGCAGATGGCGAACCTTGAGGATAAAGAAGCGGATTTAAATCAGCAGGTGGAGGATTACAACGACCTTGATTACATAGCGGAAATCGCCCGGGAAGAGTATTATTTAACTAAAGAAGGTGAAACGCTTTATAAACTTCCGGAAAGCGATTCATCTAATTGACATTGTTTTTTGGCTTCGAGTATAATTACTTGGACACAGAGAAATTGAAAACGTGAGGCGTTTCTCTTTCTTTTGCACTAATCTCTTTTTATATTTCATATAGGATCCATAAGGAGGAGCATTTTTTAGATGGCAATTGAAGTGGGCAGCAAGATACAGGGCAAGGTTACCGGCATTACGAAGTTTGGCGCTTTTGTAGAAGTGGAGCCGGGAAAAACAGGTCTCGTTCACATTAGTGAAGTCGCGGATAAATACGTGGAAAACATCAGTGATTTTCTGTCCGTCGGGGATGAAGTGACAGTAAAGGTGATGAAGGTAGAGGATGATGGAAAAATCGGACTCTCTATCCGTAAGGCACAGGACCGTCCTCAGGAAGAACGCCCGAAAAGCAGCGGCAGCGGCCGTCCAAAAAGCGGGGGAGACCGGAGCCGTGGAGGATCGAAACCTCCGCAGCAGCAGCGGCCGGCAAGCTTTGAAGATAAAATGAGCAGCTTCATGAAAGACAGTGAAGAACGCCTGGCCACTATTCGTAAGCAGACAGAAAAAAAGGGGAAAAAATCCCGTAAGTAATGCCGAAAGCTTCCAACCCTGGAGAGAGCCTGCCAGCGCACGGCAGGCTCTCTTTGTTTGGGGAAAGGCTACAGCAGAAATTAATTTCTTAGCGCATATTGACTTTTAATATAAAAACAATTTATAATCGTAAATGTCGCAATAAATGGCGGCGTAGCTCAGCTGGCTAGAGCGTACGGTTCATACCCGTAAGGTCGGGGGTTCGATCCCCTCCGCCGCTACCAAATTATAACTTGAATGCTTCCACTGCCAACCGGGCAGTGGTTTTATTTTGTTCCAGGTAATTAAAGCGGTTTCACTGCTGAAAACTACTTTTGTTCCGGTGGCGAGTATTCTATACTTTAAGCGAAAGCACATTTACATATTAATTGAAGAAGGGCGGGGAGGCACGTGGAAAAAGCAGATGACATTATGGCCATGTGTCTGCATGCCGGACAGCTCATGCTCCGCTACGGTTCAGAAACGTTCCGGATAGAGGACACAATGCGGAGAATGGGCCGGGCTGCCGGAATGGAGCAGGTGAATACATTTGTGACGACAACAGCTATCTTTTTGTCGTTTAAATCACCTGTAGACCAGCGTGATCATATACAAATGCTCCGAATTGAGGAGCGTTACCAGGATTTAAGCAAGGTGACCTCAGTCAACCAGCTTTCAAGGGAATACGTAAGCGGTCTTCTTACTTCAAGGGAAGTAAAGAAGCAGTTAAAAGAAATTGAAGAATCACCGATGAATTATCCCGTATGGTTCATTTACCTGGCTTCCGGTATTGGCGGGGGCGCTTTTTCTTATTTGATCGGCTCGAGCATTATGGATATGCTGCCGGCCGCGCTTGGCGGACTCGTGACAGCGGTGGCCCTCGTACGCTACCAAATGAGGCTGAAAGTGAAGTTTTTCTCGGAGTTTCTGGCATCATTCACAGGTGCTTTAATAGCCATGCTGATGGTGCAGATGGGCCTTGTAATGAATACCAACCAGGTAATTATCGGCACGATTATTCCTCTTGTGCCGGGCGTACCGCTGACGAACGCGGTGCGTGATTTAATGTCGGGAGATCTGGTGGCAGGAGTAGCCAGGGGCGCCGAAGCGGCTGTCTCAAGCATGTCTATAGCAGGCGGTGTGGCAGTGGCACTCACAATTTTTTTCGTATAGACTGAGGAAAAGAGGGAAATAACGATGGCGATGTTTGCATTAGAGCTGGGCCTTTGTTTTGTCGCGACGATCGCTTTTGCGATTATTTTTAATATTCCGCTCCGGCTCGTCTGGTGGGGCGGCTTTATCGGTGTAGGCACGTGGGCGATTTATTCACTGATGCCGGTTTTAGGACTGTCGCTCGTTTTTGCGGCGGCGGTGGCTGCATTTTTTGCTTCGTTTGTCAGCCAATGGTTTGCCCGGTTCATGAAAGTCCCGGTGACAACCTTCAGTCTCCCGGGAATTATTCCGCTGATCCCCGGCAGCAGGGCGTATGAAACGATGCTTGCATTCGTACAGGAACGGTATTTATACGGACTCGAGCAGGGCGTGGAAACAGTGCTGCAGGCCATTGCAATTGCGGCCGGTCTTGTGTTTGCGTTTTCGGTATTTTCTGTTGGCAAAGGAGTGGGCCAGCGTTATGAAACGCATCGTTGAAGAATGGATCATCAGATGGGAAATGATACCGCCGGGAGCGAAAGTACTAGCAGCGGTGTCCGGCGGTCCGGATTCCATGGCAGCTGCATCCATCCTGAAAAGCTTACAGAGTAAATATGAATTTACCCTGGGGATCGCTCATGTAAATCACGGCTTCCGGCCGGAAATATCGAAATCAGAGGCGCAGATGGTGCGGGCGTGGTCGAAGCATCAGCAGCTGCCTTTTTTTTCGGCAGCAATGTTTATGAAGGAAGCTCCAGAAGAAAAGGCGACCCAGGCAGCGGCACGGGAAAAAAGGTACGATTTCTTTTTCCGTACTATGGAACATTTTGGCTACAGCGTGCTGATAACCGGCCACCATGCGGATGATCAGCTTGAAACAATGATCATGCAGGCAGCTTCGGGCCGGTCGCTTCTCGGCGAAGAAGGAATTGCCCCGAAGCGTATAATGAATGGTTTAGAGGTTGCGCGTCCCCTGCTTGGGGTGAAAAAAACAGAAATTCTGCTCTATTGCAAAGAGCACGGCATACCTTACGTGGAGGATGGAAGCAATGCTACGGACGATTACAGGCGCAACCGGGTGCGCCGCCATGTCATTCCGGCGCTGACAGATGAATTTCCTTTAGTGCATCAGCACATGCAGGAAAAATACGAATGGCAGAAAGAGCAGCAAAGCTATATGCGCAGCCAGGCCCGGAATTCTCTCGATTTTTACGGAGAAAAGCTGGACTTCAATTATGCAGCTGTAAGAATGGATTTTTTTCATGAAACCCCTCTTGCTTTACAAAGGGAAACGGTTTCGCTACTATTAAATTATTATTTTTCTGCAGAAGAAACAGGCGTTTCGGCTTCTTTGGTGGATTCCTGTATCAGTCTGACTTCTTCCGCAGGTGCCTCAGGAGAGCTTCATTTACCCGGGGGCATACTGGTCCGCAAATCTTACGATAGGCTGGAATTCTTAAGCAGGGAAAAATCCGGCCCTTCTTTTCCTGAAATGGTCCGTATTTCTGACTACGGTGACTACAAATACGGTCCCGGTATCGTCAGGGTGAGTCGTGACCGTCCGGAGGATGCGGATTGGTGGGTGGCTGTACCGGAAAGAATTCTTTCGTTCCCGATATACGTAAGACCCCCGCGCGCAGGAGACCGAATACATATACCAGGCATGAAGGAAGCGAAAAAAATTCATCGTCTGTTTATAGACGAGAAAGTCCCAAAGCATGAACGTGCGCACTGGCCCGTATTTACAGATGAAAAAGGAACCATTTTATGGCTTCCCGGCCTGCGTGCCTCCTTTCGCTATGAAAAAGAATCAGCCTACTTCGTATGGAAAAAGCACTGAGCAGGCACGTGAAATAAGAAGTGACAATTTCGGAAAATTTGTTGTGCAGGGAAGCAAATTCCCTTTATACGTGCTATGATTGAAAATGGACCATTTTTAACAATGGCAGCTTATAGCATGGTTGTAATGCTTCTGTTTTGTGACTATAGTTTTATAAAATAAAACAGCGGCTGTTAAAATTCAGCCCGGATGAAAGAATGAAATTCGCTTGGGAGGGTAAAGACATTCAGATGCACGACGAAATACAGGATATATTAATCTCGGAAGAAGAACTGCAGACAAAAATTAAAGAACTGGGCACAACGCTTACGGAAGAATATGACGGGCGTTTTCCTTTAGTGATCGGAGTTTTAAAAGGAGCACTTCCTTTTATGGCTGATATTGTCAAGCGTATGAACATTCATCTTGAGATGGATTTTATGGATGTTTCAAGCTACGCCGGGGGCACGGTTTCCACTGGGGAAGTTAAAATTATCAAAGACCTGGATACAACGGTTTACGACAGAGACATCGTAATACTTGAAGACATTATCGACAGTGGACGCACGCTTAAATACTTAATCAGCCTCCTGCAGACCCGGGGAGCAAAGTCGTTAAAAGTGGTAACGCTCCTGGATAAGCCGGAGGGACGGGTAGTGGACCTTACCGCAGACCTGGTTGGCTTTACTGTGCCGGATGAATTTGTCGTGGGCTACGGTCTGGATTACGCAGAAAGATACCGGAACCTGCCGTATATCGGTGTGTTAAAGCCCGAGATTTATCAAGGCGGATGATTAGGAACAGACAAGTGAATATGATACTATTATTGCAGCTTTCGATGTATGCAGGAGGAGGTCAGGAATGAACCGAATTTTTCGTAACACTGTGTTTTGGCTTTTTTTATTCCTGGTTATTATAGGGATTATCAGCTTTGCCCAAAACGATGGTGGAGATACAAATACAATCAGCAGTACAGAGTTCAATGAACGTCTTAGTGAGAACGAATTTGCTACTATTACGCTCCAGCCCGAGGGCGGAGTTTACAATGTAACAGCTGCCACCAGTGAAGATACTGAAAATGCGGAAACATACGAGTCGTATATTCCGATGACAGATGAATCAACACAGCAGCTGCAGACAGCACAGGGGCCTAACGGCAACGCTGTCGAATTTGATACGCAGCCGGAAGAAGAAACGAGCGGTTGGGTTACTTTCCTTACAACGATGATTCCATTCATCATTATCTTCCTTCTGTTCTTCTTCCTGCTCAGCCAGTCCCAGGGTGGCGGCAGCAAGATGATGAACTTTGGTAAAAGTAAGGCGAAGATGTACCAGGAAGACAAAAAGAAGGTGCGTTTTAAAGACGTAGCCGGTGCGGAGGAAGAAAAGCAGGAGCTTGTAGAAGTCGTTGACTTTCTGAAAGATGCCCGTAAATTCTCCAACATCGGTGCCCGTATTCCAAAAGGCGTACTTCTTGTCGGGCCTCCGGGTACAGGTAAGACGCTGATTGCCCAGGCGGTCGCCGGAGAAGCAGACGTACCGTTCTTTTCCATCAGTGGTTCAGACTTCGTGGAAATGTTTGTCGGTGTCGGTGCTTCCCGTGTACGTGACCTTTTTGAAAACGCGAAGAAAAATTCGCCGTGTATCATTTTCATTGACGAGATTGACGCAGTAGGACGCCAGCGTGGTGCCGGCGTCGGCGGCGGCCACGATGAACGTGAGCAGACGCTGAACCAGCTTCTGGTTGAAATGGACGGCTTTGCCGGCAATGAAGGTATCATTATCATTGCAGCGACTAACCGTGCCGACGTACTCGACCCTGCACTTCTCCGTCCGGGGCGCTTTGACCGTCAGATTCTTATCGGCCGTCCGGATGTAAACGGCCGGGAGGAAATCCTTCAGGTGCATGCGCGCAACAAGCCGCTTGCAGAAGACGTTAACTTCCGGGCCATCGCACAGCGTACGCCTGGTTTTACCGGGGCGGACCTCGAAAACCTTCTGAACGAAGCGGCGCTTGTGGCAGCCCGTGCTGATATGCAGAAGATCAGAATGACGCATGTGGAAGAAGCGATTGACCGCGTTATTGCCGGTCCTTCGAAAAAATCACGCGTTATTTCAGAAAAAGAACGTAACATCGTGGCGCACCACGAAGCAGGCCACACAGTTGTTGGCATGAAGCTTGAAAACGCGGATATGGTGCACAAGGTAACCATCGTTCCGCGCGGCCAGGCCGGCGGTTATGCAATGATGCTTCCGAAGGAAGATCGTTACTTTATGACCAAGCCGGAGCTTCTCGATAAAATTGTCGGCCTGTTAGGCGGGCGTGTGGCAGAGGAAGTTATGTTTAACGAAGTGAGTACAGGTGCTCATAATGACTTCCAGCGTGCGACAGATATCGCCCGCCGCATGGTTACCGAATACGGTATGAGTGAAAAGCTCGGCCCGCTGCAGTTTGGCTCAAGCGGCGGCGGCCAGGTATTTCTCGGCCGTGACATGCAGAACGAACAAAATTACAGTGACGCTATCGCTCACGAAATTGATAATGAGATGCAAAGAATCATTATGGAGTCATACGAACGCTGTAAACAGATTCTTACTCAGTATAAAGACCGGCTTGAGCTTGTAGCCCAAAGCCTTCTGGAGCTGGAAACGCTTGATGCAGAGCAGATCCGTTCCCTTGTTGAAGACGGCAAGCTTCCGGAGGATCACTATTCGAATAAATCGGATGAAGAGATGGGTGCTACGAAAAGCGAAGAGCAAAAGCGTGAAGAGGAAGAAGCTGACCACGTCCTAAAAGACGACAGCGGTGAATCTTCTTCGGAGGACACCTCCTCTGAAGAAAAGACAACTTCTTCGGATTCGAGCTCGGACAGTGACGATACGAACCGTCGCGACTAGTATACAAAAAAGGGTGCCTTTAAGCGGGCATCCTTTTTTGTATGTTTAAAAGAGAGCGGATGTTTTTCTCCGCACGTTCTGCGGTATAGCATAAATAGAGAATGCGAGCGGATTAGTTGTTTTTCAATTGGTTTTGTACAATACTATGTATCAGGTTTTCAAAGATAATATTATGATATAGAGAGCAAGAGTGGAAAGGAAGGAATTAAATCAATGAAGGATTATTTAGTAAAAGCAACAGCGTTTAATCATCAGGTTCGTGCTTACGCCGTACACACGACAGAAATGGTGGACGAGGCGGTCAGACGCCACCAGGCATGGCCGACTGCTTCAGCGGCTTTGGGCCGGGCAATGACAGCGGGTTCCATGATGGGAGCGATGCTTAAAGGCGACGATAAACTGACCATTAAAATTGAAGGGCACGGGCCAATGGGTCCGATTATTGTCGACAGCAACTCTTCGGGTGATACGAGGGGATATGCCCACAACCTGCAGGTTCATTTCGATTTGAACGACAGCGGTAAACTGGACGTAGCCCGAGCCGTCGGTACAGAAGGAACCTTATCGGTCGTTAAAGATCTCGGCATGCGGGACATGTTTACCGGCAACGTTCCGATTGTTTCCGGGGAGCTCGGAGACGATTTTACGTATTACTTTGCGAATTCCGAGCAGCTGCCTTCGTCTGTCGGTCTCGGAGTGCTTGTAAATCCGGATAACTCTGTGAAAGCAGCAGGCGGGTTTATTATTCAGGTTCTTCCTGACGCAGAGGAAGAATATGTAGCGCACCTTGAGCAGCAGATACAGCAGATGCCACCGGTGTCCAAGCTGATTGAACACGGCAAAACCCCGGAGGAAATTCTTCATATTATCCTCGGTGAAGAAGTGAACGTCCTCGATACGCAGCCGGTCCAATTTTCCTGCCAGTGCTCCAAGGAACGGGTGGAAAACGCGATTATTTCTCTTGGCACCGACGAGCTTCAGGATATGATTGAAAAGGACGGGGGAGCCGAAACGACGTGTCACTTCTGTAATGAGGTCTATCACCTGGACGTTGACGATCTGGAGCGTCTGAAAGAGCGCACCTCCGAAATCGAAAACCGCTCCTAGGTTATTTGTGCGCCTTTTGATCTACAGATTGACAGATGTTGACCAAATTGGTACGATTAAATTATTATAAAACCAATAAATTTACTTGGTGTTTGAAGGAGGAGCATGAATGAAGGCTGCAAATAACGTTACAGAACTCATTGGAAATACTCCCGTAGTAAAACTAAACCGTTTAACCGGGGAAAATGATGCAGATGTTTATTTAAAACTCGAGTATATGAATCCAGGAAGCAGTGTTAAAGACCGTATTGGTCTTGCAATGATTGAAGCTGCTGAACGGGATGGCCGTTTAAAAGAAGGGGATACAATCGTTGAACCGACAAGCGGTAACACAGGCATCGGCCTTGCGATGGTAGCTGCTGCCAAGGGCTACCCGGCGGTGTTGGTAATGCCGGAAACAATGAGCATGGAGCGTCGCAACCTTCTTCGTGCATACGGCGCGGAACTGGTGCTTACACCAGGGCCTGACGGCATGGGTGGCGCGATTTCCAAAGCGAATGAGCTTGCTGAAGAAAAAGGCTACTTTATGCCGCAGCAGTTTGAAAACGAAGCGAACCCGAAAATTCACCGTGAAACTACCGGTCGCGAGCTGCTGGAGCAAATTGACGGACCGATTGATTCCTTCGTTTCCGGCATCGGCACCGGCGGTACGATTTCCGGGGCAGGCGGCCTTTTGAAGGAGCACTATCCGGAGATGCGTATTGTTGGCATTGAGCCGGCGGATTCCCCGATTTTAAACGGCGGAAATAAAGGCCCTCATAAAATCCAGGGTATCGGGGCCGGCTTTGTACCAGGCACGCTGAACACAGAGGTTTATGATGAAGTAGCGGAAGCAACGACGGAGCAGTCGTTTGAATATGCCCGCCGTGCTGCCCGCGAGGAAGGCATTTTGGGTGGTATTTCTTCCGGATCGGCTATTTATGTTGCATTACAGGAAGCGAAAAAGCTCGGCAAAGGCAAAAAAGTTGTGGCTGTTATTCCTAGTAACGGGGAACGTTACTTGAGCACGCCTCTTTATCAGTTTGAAGACACTGTAGACTGATATAAAAAACGTTTAAAAGTCCGTACCCTCAAAAAAGGGCGGGCTTTTTTTATGGAAAAATATTTTTGGTGATGTGCTTTAGTTTATTTGGAGTGAATGGAAACGAAAAAGGGTAATGAAGCAAACGCAGCGTTCTGATTGTTTTTTTATAAAAAATTTCGTAGACTTGGAAGAAATGTAAAGAGAATTTTCTGTAAAAAAGAGAGAATTGGATGAAACCGGGGGCATACACATAATGGATGAGCGACTGGCCCGAGGGCCTCAAGCAGGAGAATCATATACACAGACTACGACGTCGTTTTTTCAGACGAATGACCAGTTTTTTCAGGCGTTCGACTTTCTTGCCAGGGAAGAGCCTTACCATGTGCTGCTTGAAAGCGGACGTCAGGGCGAACTCGATATCGCCGGCCTTTGTCCCTTTGCGGTGGTGGAAGGGAAAAACGGAGAGACGAGCCTTCATAGACATGGGAGTACTGAAATGCATGCAGGAGATCCGCTTGAAGCATTGGCAAAATGGATGGAGCCGTACAATCTTCCAGGGGATTCGGCACTGCCTCCGTTCCAGGGGGGAGCGGTAGGCCAGATAAGCTACGACTATGTACGTTATATTGAACATCTGCCGGAGCACGCGGTGGATGACCTGAGGATGCCGGACGCGTATTTTCTACTGTATGACCTGTTTTTCATTCACGATAAAAAAACCGGGCAAACGTGGGTGTGGCATTTACATGCCGAAAAGGAAGACGCCGTTAAATTCGTCGAGAAATGGAAAAAAGCATGGATGGAGGCAGCAGAAAATTCTGCCGGACAGGAGCATTCAGAATCGAAGGGCGCTGTTTCTGCCGAAAAGTCGGTGCCCTCCTTTTCCGGGGAGTTGTTCGGCGGGGCGGTCGAGCAGATTAAAGAGTATATTGCCGCGGGGGACGTATTCCAGGTGAATTTATCCACCCGCCAGACCCAGCTTTTGCACACCTCTGCCTTTCATATTTATCAAAAGCTGAGAGAGCTGAATCCTTCCCCTTATATGGGCTATATGCATACACCGGACTGGCAGACGGCCAGTGCCTCCCCGGAGCTTCTGGTTAAAAAACGGGGTGCGGAGGTGTCCACCCGTCCGATTGCGGGGACCCGTTCGAGAGGAAAAGACGAACAGGAGGATATGGCGCTTGAACAGGAGCTGATGGGCACAGAAAAAGAGCGGGCCGAGCATGTCATGCTCGTCGATCTTGAAAGAAATGACCTGGGCCGTGTCTGCCGCTATGGTTCGGTAAAGGTGGATGAATTAATGGCAGTGGAACGGTATTCCCACGTGATGCATATCGTCTCCAATGTAAGAGGAATACTTGCTGAAACAGAGCAGGTATATGATATGATAAGGGCAGTGTTCCCCGGAGGGACGATTACCGGTGCCCCGAAAGTACGGACGATGGAAATTATTGAAGAGCTCGAGCCGGTACGCCGGGGCTTTTATACAGGGGCGTTCGGCTGGATCGGCTACAATAAAGATGCGGAGCTGAACATTTCCATCCGCACGATGCTTGCCAAGGATGGGTACGCCCATGTTCAGGCAGGGGCCGGGATCGTTATCGACTCTGATCCAAAAGCAGAATACAAAGAATCAATCAAAAAAGCCAAAGCGTTATGGGAAGCGAAAAGACAGAGCGAAGCAGAGGCCGGCATCACCCACGAGCAGAGCTGAGACTAGAATAGAAAGGAAGATTTTCGCATGATTTTAATGATTGATAACTATGACTCGTTTACGTACAACCTTGTGCAGTACCTCGGAGAAATGGGAGAAGAACTCGAAGTGCGGCGCAACGACCAAATCACGGTGGAGGAGATTGATCATTTGAATCCGGATATGCTGATGATTTCCCCGGGACCCTGCAGTCCGGATGAAGCAGGGATCAGCGTCGAAGCGATACGCCGCTTTGCCGGTGAAATCCCGATTTTTGGTGTCTGTCTCGGCCACCAGGCGATTGCTCAGGCCTTTGAAGGCGATGTTGTACGGGCGGAGCGGCTGATGCACGGAAAGACATCGGCTATCCATCATGACGGTGTAAGTATTTATGCCGATCTTCCAAATCCATTGACGGCTACAAGATACCACTCGTTAATTGTGAAAAGAGAAACACTGCCGGACTGCTTTGACATCACCTCTGAAACGGAAGCCGGAGAGATTATGGGCATTCGCCACCGCACTCTTCCTGTGGAAGGCGTGCAGTTTCACCCCGAATCGATTATGACCGGTGAAGGGAAACAGATGCTCAAGCGCTTTGTGGACCGGCACCGGCAGTCAGAAGAGGTGCTGTAGCATTGTATGTGTATATAGACGGCGAGATAAAGAAGGCGGGCGAAGCTCGTCTTTCTGTGTTTGATCACGGTTTTATGTACGGACTCGGCTTATTTGAAACGTTTCGGGTGTATAACGGCCACCCGTTTTTGCTGAATGCTCATATGGAAAGGCTTGAAGCCGGCGCAGAAGAGCTCGGCATTGTCTTCCGCTATGAACGTGGAACGGTCGAGGCGGAAATTCAGCAGCTGCTCGACGCCAATAGGCTGCAGAATGCCTACGTACGATATAACGTATCCGCAGGGCCTGGAAATCTGGGGCTTCAAACGACTCCCTATCTCGAGCCGGTTATTGTTATTTACATGAAGCCGCTTCCGGCAGCGGGAGCGGAACCTATGCAAAAGGACGCCTTATGGCTTCAGCTGAGGCGGAACAGTCCGGAAGGCCGGGAACGCATGAAGTCCCATCATTATATGAACAACTGGCTCGCCAAACAGGAAATAAAAGACCGGCCGGATGCGGAGGGTATTTTCGTTAACGGCGAAGGGTATGCCGCAGAAGGCATCGTGTCCAATATTTTCTGGCGCAGGGGAAATACTTTGTATACGCCGGCAGTGGAGACAGGTATTTTAAACGGCATTACCCGCCAATTTGTGATACAGTTAGCACATGAAAATGACTACACCGTGGAGGAAGGACGCTTCCTCCCGCAGGATGTAGAAGCGGCAGAAGAAATGTTTGTCACGAATTCTATTCAGGAAATTGCAGCAGTCCGGGCCCTTGGGGATTATTATTTTCCAAGCTATTCAGCAGCCCGGCTGCTGCACCGCCGCTACCAGAAAGAAAGAGAGAAAAAATAACAGCTGGCACGGCAGGGAGGAGAGAAAATGCGCAATCAGGTAATGCGATGGAAGAATTGGGAGCTTGATTTTTCCTTAAAAACGTTTGTCATGGGGATTTTAAATGTGACGCCGGATTCCTTTTCTGACGGAGGCCGGTACAGCGAGGTGGAGCAGGCTGTCGCGCAGGCAGAAAAACTGGTTGAGGACGGCGCGGATATTATCGATATCGGCGGGGAGTCTACACGCCCCGGGGCGGCATTTGTAGAAGCAGAAGAAGAGCAGCGTCGGATCGTTCCGGTGCTCGAAGCCCTGAGAGGCCGGATAGGCGTACCTATCAGTGTGGACACCTATAAAGCGTCCACCGCTGAGGCAGCTGTTAAAGCCGGTGCGGATATCATTAACGATGTGTGGGGAGCGAAAGCAGATCCCGACATGGCCCGGGTAGCAGCTGAATACGACGTGCCAATAATTTTGATGCATAACCGCGATAATACAGAGTACGAGGATTTGATGCCTGACATGATTCAGGATGTTTATGAAAGCATAGCCATTTGCGAGCAGGCTGGAGTCAAGGCAGACCGCATTATTCTGGATCCCGGCATCGGCTTTGCAAAAACCTATGAGCAGAATCTCGAAGCGATGCGGAAGATGGATCAGTTTACGTCACTTTCGTACCCCGTGCTCCTTGGCAGCTCCCGTAAATCGCTTATATCAAAAACGCTTGAGCTTCCTGCCGACGACCGGGTGGAAGGAACAGGCGCTACAGTAAGTCTTGGTATCGAACGCGGATGCGATATTGTCCGTGTACATGACGTAAAAGAAATGACGCGCGTAGCCCGGATGATGGACGCTATGCTCGGAGTAAGAAAGGAGCATTCGGTTGGATAAAATTCATTTGCAGGGGATGGAGTTTTACGCTTATCACGGGGTGTTTGAGGAGGAAAACAGGCTCGGCCAGCGCTTTCGCGTCAATTTGGTGCTTGAAGCGGATCTGAAGCCGGCAGCGGCAGAGGACGACGTAGACAAAAGCGTTAACTATGCCGAAGCGTTTGAAGCAGTAAAAGAGGCCGTGGAAAACCAAACGTACCGGCTGGTGGAAACGATTGCCGAAAAAATCGCCGAAACAATATTTGCGCGTTTTGGAATCGTGGAGCAGCTTCATGTAAAAGTGATTAAACCGGATCCGCCAATCCCGGGACACTACGATCATGTTGCCATTGAAATGACCAGGGTTCGTCCATAATGCCCCAGGTTTTTATTGCACTGGGGTCAAACCTTGGAAAGCGGGAAGAGTATTTAAAGCGGGCGGTCATGGCTATGCAGCAGAAAAAACAGATGCAGTTGACAAAGCTTTCACCGGTGTATGAAACCGCGCCGGTAGGGGTGGTTGATCAGCCGCATTTTCTGAATATGGTTTCCGAATGGAGCACTGATTACGGACCGGAAGAACTTCTGGAGGTGCTTCACGGAATTGAACATGAACTTGAGCGTATACGTGAAGAACGGTGGGGACCGAGGACCGTGGACCTTGACATTCTTATCTATGATGAAGAAAATATGAACAAGGAGCATTTAATCATTCCGCATCCCCGGTTAACTGAGCGGGCCTTTGTGCTGGTGCCGTTTTTTGATATTGCCCCGGACCGTTTTGTTCACGAGGACAGGACGGTTCGTTGGTATGTAAAAAAGCTGCCGGAGAAGGAACGGGCTGACGTAGTATACTGGGGCGAGCTGTTAATAGAGAACGACGACGTGTGAAAAATAAAGACAACACATAGGAGGTTGCTGTAGTGTTAAAAATTCGTGACATAGAAATGAATAACCCGGTGGTGCTTGCTCCGATGGCCGGGGTAAGCAACCCTGCTTTCCGGCTGATTGCGAAGGAATTTGGAGCAGGGCTCGTGTGCGCAGAAATGGTAAGCGACAAAGCAATACTGCATGAAAATGAAAAATCGATGCGGATGCTTTACGTGGATGAAAGGGAAAAACCGCTCAGTCTTCAGATTTTCGGCGGGGACAAAGAAACGATGGCCGGGGCTGCTGAAGTAGTGGATCAGCATACCAATGCAGATATCATTGACATAAATATGGGCTGTCCTGTGCCGAAAATCACTAAGTGTGATGCAGGGGCAAAGTGGCTGCTTGATCCCGATAAAATTTACCAAATGGTAAAAGCAGCTGTGAACGCAGTAGATAAGCCCGTAACGGTGAAAATGCGGATGGGCTGGGACGACGAGCATATACTGGCTGTGGAGAATGCCCAGGCGATTGAGGCAGCCGGCGGCGAAGGCGTAGCGGTACACGGGCGCACCCGGGTGCAGATGTATGAAGGCGTGGCGAACTGGGAAATACTTAAGGAAGTAAAAGACGCTGTGAACATCCCGGTAATTGGCAATGGAGATGTCTCTACCCCTCAGGACGCCCAGGCGATGCTTGATACGACTGGAGTAGACGGAGTCATGATTGGCCGTGCCGCTCTCGGGGACCCGTGGATGTTTTATCGGACGGTACAGTATTTGGAGACAGGAAAGCTTGTGGAAGAAGAACCAACTCCAAAGGAAAAAATGGATGTGTGTATCGTGCATATGGACCGTTTGATAGAGTTGAAAGGTGAAGATGTGGCTGTGCGGGAAATGCGCAAGCACGTGGCCTGGTATCTAAAGGGCATGCACGGCGGCTCTAAAGTACGGGGCAAAGTAAATGAACTGAATACACGCGATGAAGTGGCGGAAACACTATATAATTTTGTCGGTTCTACGGAAGCTCCCAGTATGGCATAAGCATTTGCACGCAGAGCGGCTTCTTCCAGGGAAGCCGCTCTGTTTATGACTGCCGGAATAAAACTGGAAACAAAAGGTGTTATATAGAAGGAAAAATTAAAAGCGATCTAAAGGGGAGACTACTATGAGCCAGGATCAAGAGCTGAACGACCAGTTCCGTGTACGGCGGGAAAAACGAGAAGCACTGATTAATGAAGGGAAAAACCCATTTGGAGAACGATTCGCGCGTACGTATGATTCAAAAACCATGCACCGGGAATTTGACGACTTCTCTAAAGAGGAGCTGAGCGAAAAGAATACGGATATTACGATAGCAGGGCGCATGGTCACTAAGCGCGGAAAAGGAAAAGCGGGATTTGCCCATCTGCAGGATCTTGAAGGGCAGATTCAGATTTACGTACGGAAAGACGAAGTCGGCGACGAAGCATACGAAGGCTTTAAGGATATGGATATTGGAGACATTGTCGGGGTGCGCGGCCGTGCGTTTAAAACAAATGTAGGGGAATTATCTGTGCGGGCCACAGAAGTAACGCTCTTAACAAAGGCTCTTCGCCCGCTGCCTGATAAATACCATGGACTTCAGGATATTGAACAGCGCTACCGCCAGCGTTATTTAGATCTTATTGCGAATCCGGAAGTGAAAGATACGTTTATCATGCGGAGTAAGATCATCCAATCCATGAGAAATCATTTGAACCGCCAGGGCTTTTTGGAAGTGGAAACACCGATGCTGCATACAATACCGGGAGGAGCGTCTGCGCGTCCGTTTGTTACTCATCACAATGCTCTGGATATGGAGCTGTACATTCGTATTGCGATTGAACTGCATTTAAAGCGTTTGATTGTCGGTGGCATGGAAAAAGTATATGAAATTGGCCGCGTCTTCCGGAATGAAGGTATTTCCACTCGCCATAACCCCGAATTTACTATGATGGAATTGTATGAAGCCTTCGGAGATTATGAAGATATTATGGACCTGACCGAAAGCCTGATCGTACAGATCGCAGAAGATGTACTTGAGAGCACGACCCTTCAATATGGGGATGAACAGATTGAACTCGGCAATCAGTGGAAAAGAATGCACATTGTAGACGCTGTCAAAGAAGAAACCGGCGTGGATTTCTGGCAGGAAATGAGTGACGAAGAAGCCAGAGCGCTGGCTAGAGAACATAATGTTCCTATCCGGGAAACGATGTCCTTTGGTCATGTGGTTAATGAATTCTTTGAGCACTTTGTGGAAGAAAAACTAATTCAGCCTACATTTGTTTACGGTCATCCGCTCGCTATTTCTCCGCTTGCAAAGAAAAACGAAAAAGATCCAAGATTTACAGACCGCTTTGAATTATTTATTGTAGGGCGTGAGCATGCGAACGCCTTTAGTGAGTTAAATGATCCTGTAGATCAGCGGGAGCGGTTCGAAAAACAGGTGGAAGAAAGAGAAGCTGGAGATGAAGAAGCTCATATGATGGACTACGATTATCTTGAAGCAATGGAATACGGACTTCCTCCAACAGGAGGTCTCGGTATAGGCATTGACCGGCTGGTGATGCTGCTTACGAACTCTGCTTCTATCAGAGATGTGCTCTTGTTTCCGCAAATGCGCAGCCAGGCTTCTCACGAAGAGTAGACAGTTTCCTGCCGGCTTTCTGACCCGAAAGCCGGCATTTATATAAAAAATTAAAAGAAAATATAAAAATGGGTTGCGTATAAATAAGAAACGATGATATATTGTTTTTTGTCGCCGTAAAGAGAGCGGCATGCTGTTCAGGCAGCTGAAAAAAGTTATTGACTTAATAACACTCCGGTGTTAATATATAAAAGTCGCGAAAATAACGACAGATTGTTCTTTGAAAAGGAAAGACAAGCCAGAGCCCCAAAGAAAAGAAACACATTTAGGGCATCACTGATGCCACAGCATC
>NZ_JBQOJA010000021.1:0-52188 GCF_054971385.1 Marinococcus tarijensis
GCGCATATATCAAAAAAGACCGAACGCATCCCCATACGTTCGGCCCTGGCAACAAATAACGACCCTTCAAAGGGGTTGGCTACAAAGATGGAAAAATAATCACCTTGTTCCTGCCAAAGAACTCAAAGGTGGTTATTTTTTATGCTTAAAGTGATCTGCCAACATGATGCTTGCATAGATCGCTGTCAGAATCGAAGCTGCTACGGTTACTGCATCAATTAGCATTCCGGCATCACCCCCTTTCCGTGGGGTGTGCCAACCACCTTTGAGTTTGTTATTTAATTGCCATACCTCTACTTTATAGATCTATCGTGGATAATTCAACATACAAGATATGAAGAAATTTCTTGTTTTAAACTTGACTTTTAAAAACGAATTTCTAGCAAAAAAACCGAGCTTAGGCTCGGTTTTATAATTCTTCTACATAATATAATTGGTCCATTTCCCTTGCTCCTGCTGCAACTTCTACACTCACATGGCTTTTTGCGAAGGCTTGACTTAGCTTGATTAATCCTGCTTCATCTTCTACGCCTGTTTGAATAGAATAAAATCTGCCGTAACCAGAAGCGACCATGATGGACTGCCCTAAATGTCGCCCTCCACAGCGTGATTCAAAGGTAAGTTGTTTATCACTGATCTTTCTGGCTAATCCTTCCACCGTGTCACTATCGCTACTTTCCCAAATGCTATCCCATAGCTGATTAGCTTCCCGAAAGTGTTCAGCTATTACATCATTTTCCTCAACCAGTTCTTGTAAGATTGTACGTACAGACAAAAGACACGACCTCCTAAAAATTGAATAGATGGTAAAACATAACTTTATATTAATCATTGGTAAGCCCTTTGTCACGGAAAATTTGTAGCATATACAAAACAAAGACGAGCTCCCATTGGAAGTCGCCTTATTAATACCTATGTAATTAATGAAGAGAGCGAAACATTCGCTCTCCTGGTAGGGTTTCTTCATGAAACCAAAATATTTTAGTGTTGGGCTTCATTACTGAAGCCGAAGTTTATATTATCCATACTATAACATAACTATTAATATGATAAATATCATATAAAAAAGAGGGAGATTTCTCTCCCTCGATCATTCGCCATATTACCCTTTTGCTCGTTGAATGGCTTCTTTCCGTTCTCTTTTTGCTTTTTCTTTTTCTGTTTCATCGTTGCTATCAATCACCCCGAAAATCCCGAGGATCGTAATTACCCCAGAGATAATCCCGGCTAAGGCAGTCTCTAATTCCGTGGTACTATCCAGACCGAAAAAAGAACCAATGCCGGTAGCAAGTACCGGCACAATATAGCCCACGATTTTTTTGATGCTTTTCTTTCTCATATCTAAAGCCATCTTTCATTCTTCCTTTCTTGGTTTCTTTCTTTCTAATTACGCAACTTCAACGTACTTTTCGTACGTAGTGATAAACAACCCGGATTTCAATTCAAACATTGGTGTATCTGAATCTTCCGGCTGAACAACGCCGACAATCGTAAAGGCTTCTCCTTCATGCACCTGTCCGGCTACCACGCTATCATCATCAAGTTTTGGTTCTTTGCGAACATTGACCGATTCGGCTACGACCAGTGCCAGTTGTCCAACAACTAACGCTTCTTCCATCGCTTCAAAAGTTTCCGGTCCTGCTATTCCATCCACCGATAAATCATGCTCACTCTGGAACGATTTCACCGCACAAGCAGTTTCTTCGCCATAATCGCCATCGGCTCCATATTCGGGAAGGGCTTCACCTACTTCAAGCAATTGCTCTTGCAGATCTTCCACTGCTTCTCCATTGTCGCCTTTTTCTAGCAACTGACCTTCCCAGGAGCCAGACCCTTCAATTTTTCCACCTACGGGATGACTTTCTTCCATTGCTTTGCGAACTTGATCCATATTGATCCCTGGGCAAGCATTGTGCGAGTGTCCAGAATATTCATTATGCCCTTTTAATCGTTGGATGTTTAACCCATCGGTGTCCACGAGAGCTTCATAGAGATCATAGAAAGATTGTTCTTGTTCATCGGTAAATGATCCGTTTCCAACTACACAAACATTAATAATAGGCGTGTTATGCTGTCCTACACCATAAGTGATCCGTTCGACACTATTTGCCCATTGAATCGTTCCATCTTTTGTAATGACAAAATGATAGCCAACGCTCGGCCATCCGAGATTATGCACATGATAATTGGCATAGGCAAATGCATCCCCGGCATCTTCAGCAGAATGGTGTCTCGCTATATCAGTGATAACACTCCAATCTCGTTTGTCGTAAGATCCATTTCTCGCAATGTCACCTCGGACGTCTACTAGCTGTGGTAATTCTCTATACATATTCATTCCTCCTTGATTCTATTAAATCATGATTCGTAGCACGAACGTAATAAAGGGAGATAGCAAGACAGAAAACGCACTGACAGTGGCGATTAAATTTCGTTTGGATTCTTTCTTTTGATTCTCCTGCTTCTTTTTCCACTCATTAATCTGGTTCTGCAGATCTGCAATATCTTCTTTGTGGTCATTATCTACTCGCTGAATATCATCCCGTAGATTCTTTACATCGTTTTGTACGTCTTTCATGCCATCGTGCGTTTGCCGAACCTCCGTAAATATTTGTTCTAAACTAACCTCTGCCACAGCTCTCTCCTTTTCCTCTGGCACGCTTCCACCTCCATGATAAACGTGCCAAATTGACCCCCATTATGGTTACATCCTGCCCACCCCCTTTCCGAGAGGGAGATCCTACTGCAATTTCGCTCTCTCTAATAACCGCAGTTGGCTTGATCCTTTCTTGCCAATATAGTTATTTTTGTACGCTGCTATGACAATCAACACTGCTAAAATGAAATCGGCGGTGGCATCTAGCTGATTGCTTGAAACATCCACCCCAAAAAACGCCGAAAGCAGATTTTTCCCCGAAGCGATAATCGCACTGACGAAAAGAATGATGCTTCGCATACGATCATATTGCTCATGGTTTTTGATTGCTTCCCAAAGGGAACCGTATCCTTCTTGATTTTTCATGATTTCACCTCCTTATCCAAAGTTATCTATATAAAAAGCCCCTCCCATGGTAGGGAAAGGCTTGGATCGTATTCTTGCTTTCTTTCCTTCTATCTTTCTTCCAACATGGCTTCTAATTTCTTTAATCGTTCTTTGATATTGCCATCGGAAGGATCATCAATTTGCTCTCGGATGCATTGATCTTTTTGTTCTGCTGATAGGTGATCTCCTACCTGCACATCCATATCATCCAGGAACACATGGAACGGGCGTTTGATCCCTTTCATGGAGATCCCTGAACCATGAATATTAACCCCATCACTTTGCTTGACGTTCACATTATTTTTGACCTCTCGAACGGTACGGTAATTGTGTTCAAGAATAACGACTTTCATGGCTTCACTCCTTTACGTGTTATCAATCACGACTTCTAATAAGAGATCCGGGTGCATGATGGCATACCTATCGGAACTGGTATAACTGGTGTAAATCGCAATCCCCTCATGCCCGTTTTCGAGGTTACTTATCATCGCTGCATCCAGTTCGACCCATTTGCTTTGATCCCGGTCAAAGTCGGCGGTGACATAGGAAGAACTTGTCCATGGTTCACTGGTTCCACTCGGTTTGTCTTCGGTGGTGTGCGTACGGAAAACGACAGTGACGGGAGAAGAATACCCATGATAGTCCTGTCTTTTCGCACGAATCCGAGCACTCTTAATGGTTCTTCCTTCTAGCTGATCCGATACCTCACCGCCAAAGAACCAAAATCCGGTATGCAAGCCATGATTATTCCATTCACCTTGATACACATCGTCATTGGCTCTCCAACCGCTAGAATAACGATCACGCCATGAATTAGAATCAGTTGGCTCAAAGCTACGTTTGATTTCATCCGGCTCTGGCTTCGTCGCATCGCCCGGATCTGGCTCATGCAATTCTTCATACCAACCGCCGAAGTGCGTATAACTCATTGCAGTTTCCCCATCCGGGGCTGTTCCTTCCCCATAGACTGAACCACCATAGTTATAAATACCATAATCACTGGCTAAACCTTTGCAGTCGCCGATAACGCTCATTTGTCCACCATAGAAGTTGCTTAATCCTCTTTCAGCTCCATACGTTTCGACCCCATCCAGAACGACTGTGCCGAGATCATTTCGGAATCCATATTGGCGTTGCCCTCTGGTTTGAATCATGACATTATTTAGCCGAGTGGTTAAAGACCTATTGGTCCAAACCGTAGCACTTCCATTGGCTCGGTCGTCAATAACCTCACTATCGTTCACCTCAAAATTCAAGTTACAGTTCCAGATGTTCACCCCGCCCTGTAACGGGCTGTCGTTTAGATTGATCGTTAGACTGCCTGGACCCATGAAGCCACGTATATCTAATAACTCATATAACTTATCCGTACTTAATACATTGATAGCCACGTTTCGCTCTAAATAACGAGGAAGATTTCTGACGATCTGCATGATCTGTTGCACCGGGCTATCTCGGCTCTCGCCATCGTTTTCATCATCACTGCCATCGTTTACATCCACATAATAATCTTGGTTATATCGCTTAACATTGACTACTGATTCCGATTCCAAATCTTCAATCGTTAATCGGCGAAAGCCCCGTTTCTTGGCAGTCATTTCGGCAACTTGATCGCCTTCATTATCATATAGACCTAACGAAGCGTTTCCTTCGCCTTCCCCACCGATTTGCAATTCACCTGTTTTGACTTTGTTCGCTCGTACATATCCATCATCAGTGTTTTCAATGACAGGAGAATGAATGAGGAAATTGCTTTGTGTTCCTCCATTACTTCGGCTTAAAAACCGAATACGGGCATATCGAGCATTGTCCGGCATGACGAAGTTCCACCGGGCATTCATGCCATAAGGCATTTCATCGGGATTTGTCAGATCTGATTGAGCGAAAATGGCTTCTACGTGAATCCATCCATCATCCCGGCTATCATCGAGATCAGACAAAGGCCCACTGTGACGGACAAAATACGGATAACTTGGGCTAGTATCAGTGAATCCACCATCGCCCCCACGTTCAGCAGGTGACCACCGAGAGATGTTTCCAATTTGTTCTTCGTTTTTATCATAAAAGATGATACCGACCCGGCGACTGCCATCCTCGGCTTCACATTTGATATTCACATTGAGCTTATGCGTAGTGGAAGGATCAACTTCAAAGTATTCACTCCATACATCCAGATCACCATCTGATTGCAATCGCATGAGAGTTGCTCCATTTCGTTCCGAATCATCTTCAATAAGCTCCATTGTGCCATCATCATTACTGGTTGACACGCTCCAGCCGGTGTCCTCGCCGGTTTTCGTGAAATTATTAATTTTGTTTTTGGCTAATACATCCAACCGATCTGCCGAGAACTTTCCGGCGGTTACCTGTTTAGCATGAAACGTTCCGGCATTCACATTATGAACCGTAGGAGAATAGATATAAAAATCACTTTCATTTCCACTGTTTTCGATGCTGTGAAAAATAAGTTGAGCATATCTCGCTCGGTAAGGCATGACCGCATAATCCCCGGAGTTCTCTCCCATCGGAACTTCTGCTGTATCATCACTATCGACTTCACTGGAAACAAAATAGGTGACCAGTTTCATATAATTGCCCCGAGCAATCCCTGTCAACGATCCTTCTTGCTCAAACAGATAGAACGGATCTTTTTTATCGCCTATTTCTCGGTTCTCCGGGTCATAGGATTCATAGCTGCTTAACAGATCCTTATTGGCATCATAAAATTTAATTTCTACCTGCCGTTTGCCATCCGGGTGGTCACACCATAATGAACAAGCTATTTCATACGTGGTATTCGGATCGACCATAAATAAATTAGATTCGATCCCTCCATCCCCATCGGTACGAACTCTAGCTACATCGGCATCCCGGGAATTAGATTCCCAAATCACAAAATCGGTATCTTCTGTTGTTTCGGTCCATCCCTCATCGGTTCCGGTACGAGTGAAATTATTTACTCGTTCCCGAGCCAATACGTTCAGGGATTCCGTTAAAATGGTTTCTGTGGCAATGACTTTACCATTTAAGTTTGTTGTTCCGGCATATTTCCAATCATCCAGAATAGAATTACTGCCTTGACGCACACCCTCACCATAAGAAAGCTCATCATCAAAGTGCATGACATACGTGGTGTTTTTATCTTGAGCATTCCTTCCAGTAGAAACAACATTGAACACATCGAACCGATACACACTAGACCATATCTCGCCATCCGTAGCATCTACATACATTTCTGCATTGGAAGGGATATTTTGCGAAAAGGCGACTTCGACATTGCCTTGTCCTTGCGGTTGATAACTAGATACAAAGCTATCAATCTCTTGCCCTTCATCGTTGTATACTCTTGCCCTTACTCGCACATCCAAGCCAGAATAATGAACAGGTATACTTAAAAAGAATCGACCAATGTTCCATTGTTCTTCTTGGATATAATTTGGCATCGGTGGCATGATCCGATCAATCTGTTCATCCGTTCCGAATCGGCTTTTGCCGATCTTTACGCCATCCATATAAAACTCATACCGTTCATCCACTACGGAAACGAAAGACACTCCCACCCGAGAAAAGGTGAGTTCTGGAATCCCCGTATAATCATTCGCTAACTCTCCGATTTTTTCTCCATTGAGCCATAGTTCCGAGACACCTTCGGTTGTTCCTATCCCTTTCATGCCGATTTCTACACAGTGCCAACGCCCTAACTCTAAACGGGCCTCACTTGGATATTGCGTAAATTCCTGCCCATCATTAATACGGAGATAATACCTGTCGCCATATTCCTCATCTTGTTCACTGGATAGGTACAAGCGAATCCCATCGAGATTGTCCTCGTTGACCATTAACCGCCCGAAAATCATATTCGATGCCCGTTGCTGATGATCCTTCGGAAAATACACATAGGTACGGAACCAACCCTCATCGGTTAAAGCTTCTGGGAGAGTTACCCCCTGCCATGTCCATTGCGAATAAGGAGAACGTTTCCGCACCATCATAACTGCTCCATTCCGCTGATGGGGCAGTCGAGGGTGAAACCGTTTCGTGCGAGTGAAATTTGATCCATTAATGCCTACGGTGTCAAAGACAGATCTCGTAGGAAAGGTAGGATACGGGCGGTAATCCATTTCGGATAAATTATCTTCGCCACTCCATACCTCATCACCCGAGATTCCTTCGGCATACACAGGTTCCGGGTAGATCTCCCTTCCCCATGCATCTTCGCCTTTTGGAACGATGCGGTGAGGTCTAGCACGAACGCTTCCTGTTACTTGGCATTCGACCCGATACCCGGCATCTTTAATCTCGGCACTCTGAATGCTTAAATATTGGTCTGTTTCCCATTCTTTCACCGGGGCAAGCCGTTCTACGGGCATATTAAAGGTTATATCAAGGTGATTCGTATCCCCATCTTGAAACCGGGCTGTCATGGCATACGTGATGACCTGGGGAGAAACCATCGGCTCCTTCGCTGCTAACGTATTAAACCGCATGATATTTTCTTCTGGCTCTCCATAAATCTCGGCTAATCCATCGCCAAAGATTTCAGCATTTCGATCTAAAATTTCAGCATCAGTTTTGTCGGGTTCATCCCGATTCCACCGTATATGCGATTCCAATTCCCAATGTTGAAAGATCCCGAGACTTTCCATTCGAGCATTTGTCCAATGCCCCTGTCGGTTCGTCTGTGCCCCGAGATCCTGCCATTGCGTATCATCATAATAAAAGGTTTCGATGCCTTCCTCAGTAAGATATTCGGCAAACTGTTGAGCCAATTTGCTGTATGCTGTGTCACTATCTGAAAGCACATGAGGAACATAATTTTCTTTACTTCTCCCCGAATAATCCCATCCAAATCCATGAGGTTCGATAATAAGAAGATCCTGCCGGGTTCCGGCTGATACGAACGCATGAAAAGGATTCCAATCGTTTCTGGCACAATCGGATCGCCATGTGCGACCGTAATTGTCTTGATCTTCCGGCAGATTCAATTTGTCTGTGCCATTCATAAACCACCGATGCCCTTTGTACCATGCAAAGAGCCTTGCCCCTAACAGGCTTGTATTAATATTTTGATAGGTGTGAACACAATCCAGACACCAGTTATACGTAGGGTTGGTATGCCATGCGAACGTTCCCCATCCTAAAGCATTCTCATCATTGATTTCATGAAGCATGGCAAACTGTTCTTCGGTTTCGGTATCTTTATAGATCTGAAACTGCCAGTTCCATCGTTTATCTCGATACTTCGCCATAATCACTGCTACATCAAAAAGATCCTGACGCTCCATGCCAAGACCCATCGTGTGTATATCTTCTAATTCTTCTCGTTCGGGAACCTGGAAGGCCATGTAATTGGTCTCATCCAGATTGATCCCTTCGCCATTAGTCGTGATAATCTCCATGAGTTTGCCCATCGTTTCCTCTCCGGCAATCCCATCGACATATAAATCATGTTCCTCTTGGAAAGAATAAACAGCATCCTCTACTGCGGTATCATATTGATCGGAGAAATCCTCTACGGCTTGTATCCATGCGGTTGCTTGATCTCCCGTTTCGACTTTCAGTTGTATATCCTCTACGGTATATGCAGTAGTGCCGAGATCTTGGCTGTCGGCTGTCCGAAAATTGATATACAAGGGAGTGGCTTCGTCCAGTTGAAAGGTAATAGGAGAGGGAGCATTATACGAATCATTGACATCTTCCCCATCCTTATCCACCAGACGCACACGCATGTCTGTTTCAAAATCATTGAAGGAAATCGTATACTCCCCGGCTTCGATCTCATCCGTTATCACATGGCGATACGTAGTATCACCGCTACTTGTACCATTGAGATCATAGCCCTCGGTTAATGTAGTATTCGGTATAAGGTTTGTGCCAACAAATCCTGTATTTTCATGATGAATCATATTTGCTCGTTCGAGATTTTCATTCAGCTTTTGAACTTCTTCGCCCTCATCGCCGGGATCTAAACGTGCCGGACGTTCCCCATCGTACGTTAAATAAGAGTCTTGGTCAGAGAAATGTTTTTCATGCCAATCTCGCCATGTTTCGGCATCGGTAATAAATTCCCCTTCGGTTTCCTCTGGAATGACAAGATCCAACGCATTGTCTAAGGCTTCGAGAAACGAACTGTCGGCTTCATCAAGGATACTTTGTTCTACTCCGATGAATACCCCTTTGCCCCGTTCATTATCATTGCAGAAAGCCGATGGTGCTTCACTATTATAGAGTTCTTCTCCTTCTAACAGCGAAACATCAAATCCCTCTGCGGTCAGTGTTTCGTTCATTCTCTGACGTAAAACAAGATCCCGACCTCCTAATTGGATGCCAGAACCTTCTTCTGCTTGAATATGAATGGTACGGAATACTTCACTTGGTGCTTCAGATGTCTCGGTAATAAGAATGGCTTCTGTTGCTAATTGCTCCTGTAACCAATCTTTATTCTTCTCCATCGGAAGCAGGATCAACGGTTTCATATCCTCTTCGTCTAATATGCGTAGCGTTTCCCACATATACGTGATCGCCTCCTTGCTGTAATTCGTTATCCGGCCTTGCCTTTTTACTAATGCGTAGATCCTGCAAGATCAACACATGATCTTCGTTGATTTCTACATCATCCGGGAATACTTCTGGCTCGATGAATTTTCGGCTATTTACTCGTTTTCCATTCAACCAAAGCTCCCATTGCGAACGTTCATCGCTCCAATTAATAGCAATTTGAAACGGTCTATTGGCTCTGATCTGCTTTTTATCACTCGTAATGGTATTGTCTGTATCACCGAATTGCACATGGGCTTCTCCTTCTTCGGTCAACCGTAATAAAAACCGATTCGGTTCTTCCCCTTCGGTCAATTCCTCATCAATAATCATGTTGAATAGGGTTTGTTCCAGATTCCGAGGAACGACCCCTTTCAACTCGATGCACCCTTTGTTTCGGCGAAAGACATGATCGGCTCCAATCGTTAAAAGATCCTTATCTCGTTCTCCGCTTACATAGGGGCAAGGATAACCTTTGCCGAAAAAGACATTAGAATAATAATGAATCCGATTGTTTTTATCGTTGTTAAAGATATACACCCGGGCTTCCGAGCAACTCTCCGGCAACCGTTGATAGAACTCCATGCGTTCCCATCGGCCTGTGCCGACAAAATCCCGGTAAAAGTGTTCGAGGTTCGTGCTATCCCGAAAACTCACCCGACATTTATCATTTCGTGGGGCATAGACATAAAAAGAGAGCGAATAAATTTCGCCCCCTTCGACTTCCATCCCCCAGGAATAAATCGAGGATGTTGAACTCTCTTGCCTGTTCCACCGTTCAAACCGTAAACAATATTTTGAGTAAGGAGAGATACCTTCCACTCGGTTTCGGTTCGTTGAACCATACCAGTTTCCTCTCGTCCATCCCATAATGTTATCGTCTGATTCAATTCGGCTCGGTTCAGTGCTTTCCGGCTCATCCCCTTTTTCTTCTTGATAGGAAGAATCCGAATCATCTTGCCCACCATCACTGGTTGTTCCTTCTTCGTCTGCCCCTCCGCTTATAGGATCATCCTCATCCCCGAGTTCCGCAAATTCCGGTCCTCGAAGTTGATTCTCTGTGGCGTGTTGTAACAAGATCCCACCATGAGCAAAGACAGGCTCTCCTTCGGCAAAGTGATTCACATCATAATCGTAGGCTTCACTTGCCCGAGTAAAGGTCGGAGGATTGCCCCCATAATCCACCCCGATTCCTTCAAAAGCAGCTTCTTCATTTTCCCGAGGATTATACCCTTCACTATAACTAGCTTCCGGGGTGATCTGGATGCCATCGAAGCCAATGCTCTGTCTCCATGTGCGACCACCGTTTGTCGTGAAACCAATGCCATAGTTCTCATCATCATACAGGCCAATGCGTAATTGCTTCTGCGAGTTATCTGGATCCGCAAGCACAATATTTTTATCATCCCAAAAGAAATACGTATCGCCTACGATCCGAATGAGTTCGGTTAAGATCTCTCCCGAATTTAATAACTCAGCCGTAAATCCTTCGCCTGTACCAAAGGTGGAAAACTCCCAATTGCCAAACCGATCTTTGCTGTTGGCAACTCGCAAGGCTCCCCCTTTGAGGTTAATCACTTGCGTAGGGTTTTCCTCTCTCGGTTTATCATAGATCGATAACCCATCTTGATCCGTCATATAGACATAGCCATTGGTACTTTCAATTTCATTGTTCAGGGTATCGATATTCCCCTGTAACCATGAGGTTTTAATATCATCCCCGGGCGAAACTTTATCCTCCCATTGTCCATATTTATCCCCGATGATCTCCGAGATCCGATCCAGTCGTTCATCTTCGGTGATCTTCGGCTTGAAATTCCCGAGGGTGAGTTTCCGTTTTTCGCCACTCTGCCCATACGGGAACGGATCTTCTTCTTTAATGATCCGGGCTTGCACACGCATATGAGGTTTGAAAACGGTATCCATCACTGCTACGTCATCCCCTAATCGGAATACATACGCCCGATACCGTTCCCCAAACTCATCGGTCTTGTTTTCTAAATCAATGGCTTCGCATTCATAGGTGACATTCGGCGTGTTCGCTTTTTGCAATGCTTCCCATGCTGCTTCGGCTAAGGCTTCGGGATCATTCTCTTGCTCATCTTCATAATCCCCAAACCGATGCACCTTTTCTCCATTCACTAATCGCCCAAACCGTTGTCGGGCTTCTTCGTCAGCGACATATATCTGCCCCTCTGGTTTATCAAATGGATCGCCATTATCGGTATTAAACGAAGCATCCGCAATCGTGATACGTCTTCCATATCCATCGCCGGATTTTTCACCTTTTCCGAACGCATACATGGCTGTTTTCAATCCTTTACGATCCACTTTCCGGTTAATCTCACTGGCATTTTGACCAATCTCAATCATGGCTCCCCGGTTTTCTCCTAACCGTTCAGGAGCTTCCATGACCCGATCTCCGATTTGTCCTCCTTGAAGCTCAACATAATAATTTAACTCGCTTCCCCAGGTATCTCGTATCGTCTGTGCCCCTTTAAGAGGGTTGATCCGGTAGAGGGTATCGCTGTTTGTGCCTAAGGTATTGGCTACGTTTCGTACTTTCCAATTCGGCACATCTTCCAAGCATTGAATTAATGCTTCTTCGAGCGAGGTATCGGTAGGTCGCTTATCCATGATCCGGGGAGCATCAAGCAATTCATGAAAAATATGCCGAGCCTTCACTGTTAAATTTCTTCGGCTTGTCCGGGTATCTTCCGGGCTGATAATATCGAACACTTGAAACCGGCTGTCTCGATCAAAGATTCCCACCTTATAGCCACTGGTCATGAAATCTAAATGTTCGCCCCGTTTGTTCGTTTTAAATTCAAAATTATATTTGCCTTCTAAATCTCTGGTGACAGAAGCATCCCAGAATACCGCATCCCCATCTTCCTCATCGGAATGGGCTAATATCGTATTTAATCGTTCTTCCTCATCAAATACATAAATCATTCCATCTGGCATGCTTACCACCTCCCACGATACCGAACATCAACGCTGTCTACGCCTGCCGAGGGAATATCTAACTCGGTTTCTTTATCTAACTTGAAAAACGTGGTTTCTTCGATGCTGAATCGGTCATGCCGAGCATCCCCATCAATATCAATTTCACGTTTCCCTGCGTCAATGGTCATGACAGAATCGGCTGTGAAATCATACTCTACGATGATCTGTTCGCCTGTGCTTGCTTTACGGATACGAAACCGATCCGTGGCTTCTTGAAACGTCACATCAAAAACAGGAGACACCTTTTTTCGTCCTTCTCGGTTGATGACCCCTCCCGATCCCGTCAATGTTTGTGTTTGTTCCTCTCCATATCGGTAAGGCCGAGGGCAAAGAAACGTTAACGTCACTTCGCCCAACGGTCTGCCCTGTGCATATTCCGTATTTCCGGTGAGGATCGCCATATAGAATCCTCGTTCATCGCTGAACTGCAATCGTTTAGGTTGGTCTGATCCTAATTTTTCACCAATAGCATCTAATTTTTCTTGGAAGGCTTCATAATCCGGGGCATCGATGGTGACCTCTATGGAGATCTCCAACGTATCATCTTTGACATTAACAAATTGCTCACCACCTTGGAGGGGGATCTCTTGCGTGTTGATAGTACGAGGGGGAATCACATGTCTTGTGATCTCCCCCACTACCATATCGTCATTTAATACATATTCTTCGTTAAAGGTAACGGTGACTTCCTCTGCCATCTTTCATCATCCCCCTCTCGCTGCTTTATCTTCGTCTTGCAGTTCCTTCAATCGTTCGGCAAGTTCTTCAATATCCTGCTCTGCTCCATTAAACTCTGCAATATGAATCAACGGAGCCGATTTGCCCATCATTTTGCTCATGATCTCAATCAAACGATCCAACTTCTGGGCTAACGCATCGTTGTTATTTCCACTTGCTTCATTTCTGGACCGTTTGGCTTCAGCAATTTGTTCCGGAGTAATAACTTCCTCCCCATCACGAAGCAACGCAAGTCCTTCCCCTCCGGCCGTAGGTGCTCGATACGTACCGCCACTGTGTAGCTTCGGTATTTTCGGAGGGCTTGGGAATCCAATAGATCCACCACCCATATCTCCGGGAACCCAATCCGGAAGGCTTGGAAGATCAATGCTGATATTGCCAATGCCACTAAGCATTCCATTGATTGCACCAATAATGCCATTGATCGCTCCTTTGACCGTAGAAGTAATGCCATCCCATACGTCCGAGGTAGCACTAGAAATGCTATCCCATACGCTCGTAATGGTGGATAGGATTGAATCAAAGGTACTCGAAACCGAGCTAGAGATCGTATCGATCACGCTTGTAATCGTACTCATGATGCCATCCCAGATCGAAGAAGTGACGCTCTGCACACTATTCCAAATGCTAGAAATGGTACTTTGGATCGCATTGAACGTACTAGAAATAGCTGAGGAAATGCTCGATATAATGCTCTGTATGGCACTCTGAATGGCATTCCATACCGATGAGGACACGCTTTTAATCGCATTCCAGATGGTAGACACAGTGCTTTGGATCGCATTAAAGGTACTTGAAATCGCTGATGAGATGCTAGAGATAATGCTTTGGATCGCACTCTGGATCGCATTCCAGACCGAAGAAGAAACACTCTGAATCGTGTTCCAAATCGTTGAGATCGTGCTTTGGATGGTCTGGAAGGTGTTGCTAATCGCACTCAAAATGCCACTTACAATGCTACGGATGGCAGTGCGGATGCTATTCCAGACCGAATTGGAAACACTCTTAATGGCATTCCAGATCGTGCTAATGGTGCTCTGTATCGCATTAAACGTGCTTGAAATCACGCTAGAGATCGCTGAAATCACTGAAGAAATCGCTGATTTAATGGTGTTCCAGGTGTTTTGTGACACGCTTTGCACCGTATTCCAAACCGTAGTAATCGCATTTTTGACGCTGTTAAAGATCGAAGTCGCTGTGCTAATCAATCCATTCCAGATCGCCTGAATCGCACTAACGATGGCATTCCAAGTTGCTTGTGTAACTGATTGGATGGTAGACCAAATCGTTGTGATCGCTGTCTTGATGCCATTGAAAGCAGTTTGAGCGATTGCCTTAAAGCTATTCCAAACTCCGACAAGCACTGATTTAATCGTATTCCATACTGCTGTGGAAGCTGATTGGATGCCATTCCAAACCGTTTCGATTACTGAACGGATACTCTGAAAGATGCTAGTTGCCATCGAGATAAATCCATTCCAAATGCCCTGCACTACCGACTTAATCGTGTTCCAGACCGTTTGTGTTACAGATTGTATCGCATTCCAAACCGTAGAGATTGCATTTTGGATACGGTTAAAGGCTGACGATGCCAACGAAGTGAATCCATTCCAGATGCCCGTGAGGACGCTCTTAATCGTATTCCAAACGGTCTGTGTGGCTGTCTGGATGCCTGTCCAAACAGCTTGGATCGCATTTTTCAACGCATTGAAGGCTGAGGATGCTAACGACTTCAACCCATTCCAAATGCCCGTAAGAACACTTTGGATCGTATTCCATACGGCTGATGTTGCTGTTTGGATGCCAGTCCAGACCGCTTGAATCGCTGATAAAATGCCTTGAAAAATAGACGTTGCCAACGTGACAAAGCCATTCCAGATGCCCTGCAACACCGTTTTGATCGCATTCCAAACGGTAGAGGTGACATTTTGTATGGTATTCCAGACATTCTGCACCACGGTAATCAGCAAATTAAACGCCGTAGACGCAATAGTTTTCAATCCATTCCAGATGCTAGAAAGGAAGGATTTAATGCCATTCCAAATGCTCTGCACATTCGACATTGCTTGATTCCAGATGCTTTGGATCGTATTTACGATCGCATTAAATACGGTGTTCGCTGTGGACTGGATACCGTTCCAGATGCCTGTAATGAAGCTAACGATGCCATTCCAGATGCTACTAAAGATCTCCTGCACCCGGTTCATTCCATTAGAAATGAAATTCTGCACCGCTTCAATTCCGCTAGAGATAAATTCCTTAATGCTGTTCCATGCTTGGGAAACGTAATCCCCGATCCAATCCCAGATCATCGACCACAATTCTTGCAGGAATGTCCATCCCATCTGAAAGATGTTTTTAATCGAGTTCCAAAGCTGTTTCAGCGATTGCTTGATGATATTCCACACCGATTCACCAATCGCTTTGATGTTTTCCCACGCTTCGCCCCAGTTGCCCATAATGACATTGAGGACTAATTGAATCGTGTTCGAGATAATCTGAATCGCATTATCAATAACCGTAGTGATCGTATTCCATGTGGTTTCAAGGATCGACAGAATATTGTCGCCCCACATCGACCATATTTCTTTCGCTTGTTCTACAAAGAAATCAATAATGGCTTTAATCCCATCTACGCCCGCTTGAAAGGCTTCTTGCAAGGTTGACCATAAGGCTTCGCCTTCTTCCTGTATGGTCTGCCATATCCCCATGAGGGTTTCTTTGACACTGTTCCAGACTTGGGAAGTTACCTCTTTGATCTTCTCCCATGCCCCGGTAACAAAATTCCGGAAGCCTTCCACGTTATTCCATAATAAAATAATGGCTGTAACGACTGCTGCTATGGCGGCAGGTATCAGAACCCACGGGCTTGCCAACATTGCCATGTTCATGCCCCGAATCGCCACAGTCGCCCCTTTGATGGCAGGGCCGAGAGCAATCATGGCTACGGAGAACTGCGATGCCCCCTGAATCAGTGGACCATACTGGTATTGCAATTCTTCAGCTTTGGAAGTTAGCTTTTCCATAACCGTGGTATTATCAGCTACGTCTTGAGCATTATCCTCGATGACATTAGAGAACCCTTCGACATCCCCACTAAGGCTATTAAATTCTTCTTCACTCAACCCCATCGTGTCGAGGAAGGTTCCGAGATCCCCATCGGCATCATTAATCCCTTGTCGTAATTCCTGCCGGGCGGTTCTCCCGGTTAATCCCATTTCTTGCTCCATATAGCCGAGCAATCCCGCCGCATCATTGACACTAAAGCCCAGATCATTCATTTCAGGGCCGACTTTATCCACGGTATTCATGAACTCGCCAACGTCTTGACTGGTCTGTTGGGTGATATAACCAAAAGCATCTAATGCTTGTTCTTCATTTCCTGCTGAAACGCCAACTTGTTCTAAAGCTACGCTTCCCTTTGCTAATTCATTAGAATTAAGCCCGGTCGCATCGCCAACCATATCCCAGGTGTTTGCATATTTCTGTAGATCTTCTGCTGATTTCAGCCCTTGCTGTGACCCGATCTCAAAAAGTCCAGTGACTTCTTCAATCGGAAAGGTCGCATTTTGCGTGTCCGCTGCTAGATCCCTCATCGAGCCACTAGATTCTCCGATGGCTCTCGCTACTCGGTCAGTTTGAGAAGTGAGATCGGCTTGTTGCCTACTCATGGCTTCAATCCCGGCTCCTGCTCCGGCAGAAGCAACAGTGATGCCTTTCCAATTATCTGCAACGCCACCTAAACCGCCGGCACTGCTCTGGAAATTTCCCGTTTCTGATGATGCTTGGCTGGTGGCACTCTGTACTTCCTCTGCTGACGATGCCACCGAACTCAAAGAACTCTCTGCCCCAGACGTATCAATATTCCATGATGTTTCAGATTCCAATGTTTGATTGGCTTCTGAAGCATAGGAAGTCGCTGAATCCAAAGCAGATTCCCCCATAGAGGTGTCCACAAGCCAAACGGAGGATTGCTCCACGGTACTATTGGCATCCGCCACCGTAGATTCAGCCGAAGCAAAAGATGCTTCCGCTTGGCTCGTATCAACCTCATACACAGGGGCTTCGCTAATGGCTTGATTTGCCTGTTCTGCAGAGGATTGAGCATTACTAAATGCTTGGTCTGCATTATTACTGATCTGATCGAATACACTTGATGCTTCGTCATTTCCTCGAACCGTTATTTCAACGGTGTTTCCTGCCATTTATCCTCACCTCCGGCGAGCTGTTTTATTACCAGACCTGCCCCCCGAAGGTTTGCTACTTCTTTTACCATTTTTCTTGCGTTGCTCGTCTTGCTCTTTCTTCCGCTTATCTAAATCTTCATTCACTCGATGGATTAAGCTCTCCCGTTGCAGGGGATTCATCGCCAGATACTCGCTCGGCTGTATCCCCACCTCCTTCATCAAGATGAAGAGGTTCTGCGTTTCCTCCTTGGTCTCCGGATTGTTCAGAGCGAAATCGTTCTACCTCCTGCTTATTGGAGATCCCCGAAAGCTCTTTAATCTCCCCTGCAATCTGTTGAATCAGATCGTTCGTGAGCGTTTCTTTTACTTCTTTCAACGTCATTTCTGGATCGATCATGCCGTACGCACACGCAATCATATCTGATTCCCGGCGAGCCACGGTGTTTTTACTAATATCGATGCTCATTGATTGCTCCATTTTTCCATTACGCCCCGGCTTCCCTTTCATTTCGTTGCCTTCTTGGGCTTTCGCTTCCACTTCGCCGGATTCCGGTCCTGTTAATGGGCGTACCGTCAAGGTCATATCCTCGCCCTGGAACTTCACCGTAATGTCTTTCTTTGCTTTTGCTCCCTGTAATAGTTCTTTCGTTAAACGTGCCAATATGAACCCTCCTAGTAGAATTAAAAAAGGAGCAAAGAGATCTTCTCTTAGCTCCATGATTTTTGATTTATGCTGAAGTGCTTCCGTTAATCGTTTCCACATCATAGCTTTCTTTATCGTTCGTAACGCTGACAATAACTGGTCCTTCGTTCCCGGCATCCGTATCGATCAATGCTCGAACACTCACGGTCTGTTCAATGAACTCCCGACCACTGACTGGCTGTGTCGCACTCATATAGATCACTCTTGGGAGAGTAATTTCAATATCCTCGCCCAGATGAATCGTATAAGCAGCTTCCTCCATCGTGTTTTCGGAAGGTCCATCACTATCGCCCCAGAAGTTGATTAATTCTTGGGGATCAGTGAAACCGAGCGTTGTTTCGAGGGAAACCACCATCGCCCCTCGATAGATCTTTTTCGGAAAACGTGAACCCGGGCCTTGTCCATCCTCAGCCGATGCCCCGGTTTCCAGAGAAAAAGTCATGGATTGCACATCGGCGGTGATGTCCGTATCTCCTTTGGAGAGAGTGGTTTCATGAGAGGCATATACTTTACCCTCGGTAAAGTCCACATCCTCCTGCAACGTTCCCCGTTTGTCTTTCACGCCTACGGTTTCGACACTCATGTTTGCCCATTCATCTTCAACCTCGATTTCAATGGTGCTTACCGCATTGCCGAGAAACACATGCTCTAAAATGTCTTTCCCGATCCATGAGGTGAAGGTTGGCATCGTTGGGGCTGTGCTTGGAGAGAACGTGTGCGTATATGCTCCCGTATCTCCGCTTACTTCATAGTTGCCCAATGCCCACTTAAAGAAAAACGGAGCAACATATTTATCGACTGGTACACTTAATGATCCCTCAGTCATATACATGCCCAGACCGGCAAGGCGATCTAAGCCACTCATGCCTTCATATACCAATTTGTCCTCTTCGGAAGGGTCAAACTCTGCCGATTCGGGATCAAGGGTTTCCTTTTGTCCTTCTGCTTCTTTGGCGAACTCGGTTTCTTCCGCAAAAGACGCATATCTGGTGATCTCTGCCATTTGTTGTTACCTCCTTCTTAATCGAAACGCCATATCCACCGCACTCCAATAGAGTTGCGGGTTATCTGCTCCCCCACTATATGCCGGATCAACATTCACCGGGCGAACGTCATGAACAGCTCCCCCTAATGTCCGATCCTCGGTTAATGCGTCATACACCATCATGGAAAGATCCTGTGCTTTCTCATAACCTTCCTCCGGCTTATTCGATTTCACGAGAATCAAAAAGGTAAAAGTGAAATCGTGTTCTTCCGTTTTCATGCCCTGCAAGTTCGGTGTGTGACCCGAGGGTAAGATCCAAATAGTAGGGGTTCGCAGTTTGTTTAAATCGGCTTTCCTGCCATAATTAATTTCTTTCACTTCTTCTAATGTTTCATGATTTCTTAACGTATCGAGAAATCCCTGTCGTATATCTCGAAGAGAATCCACCATGCTTTTCTTTTCGCTCAAATCAAGTCCACCCCTCGTAATGCTTGACGAATGAAATCCCCATGCCTGCCTTCGGCTTCACTAATCGATTGCTCAATATAATTACTCCCGGCAAAGCCAGGGTGTTCCACTTTCTTCACTGGATGATCGGCTCCCGGCCAGTACAATGCCTTGCCATTTTTCGGCACAATAGTAAAGGGATCGATCCCATCATTTTGAATCAAGGCATACGCCACGGATGTGCCAACAACGGAGTGCAAATAGCCCCGTTGCTGATACTTCCATGACCCGGCTAATCGCCCATGATTTTGCGGAGAGTTCTCCATGAGATTGCCCCACAATTCCAGTGTCGATAATTCATGGGAATGCTCTAAGGCTTCCTGTACTTTGTCTGACAGGCTCCGGATTCCGCTAGAATCTATATCCATGCTCCCTCACCTCAATCGGTTAGGAGGTAATTCCTCCTTCAAGTTCCTCTACTCGCTGCTCTAGCTCATTGATCTTATCTGCATACTCTTGCAGAACCGATTCCAGTTTTGCTACACGGTTACCGCCTTCACCTTTACCGATGTTTTTCGGTGCTTCGACTGGCATGATATTTCCTCCTTATCCTTCATATTCATCCAATGACGAAAAAATGGAGACCCTTCGCTTTCGGAAAGGTCTCAACTCTTTTTTCAGATCTTTAATCACATCACTGGTATTAATCACATCCACCGTATAATCATCCATTTGGATAATCGGGGAAGATCGTTGCTGTTGGGCTGTGCCTACCATTTTCGCCACCGTACGCTCGATGATGTCCACCATTGCCAAATACTCGGTATCATCCTCGCCGAACGTTTTCTTTACTCTCGTATGCACATGCGAACCAATCTGCTCGATCCATTTCTCTAGCATTCGGTCCAAATAGCCCTCGGGATCGTCTTTATCTTCAAGATAAAAGTCATCGGTGCTGACCCCGGTAAGATCTTTAATGCCTTTGACCGTTACAACATCGGTGATTTTTTGATCTTCAAACAATCCCATGATTTATTGCTCCTTCTGGGCTTCCAGATCCTCCAACAAGGTCGTGCGAGCCTTTCCATTTTGCTCGATCTCAATGGCACTTTCCACGCTCATGCCCTTGTCTGTGATGGCTTGTTTAAAGTCCTCAATGTTAAGGGCTTGCATGGCTTCAACTTGATCTTGGATCGGTTCTTTCTCGGTTTCAGAAGCATCCGGAGAAGAAGGATTTCCTTCTCCCTCGGGATCTTCCTCTCCTTCTTCCTTAGAACCTTGTTCTCTTTCTTCCTTGGTTTCTTCCTCAATCACCTGCGTTTTCAAGTCCTTCACCGCTGTGAGCACGATGGCTTCTCGGTTACTGACTTCCACCTGTACGGGCTTTCCAGGCTCGAACCGTCTACCCAGACGACTACGAACCTGCTTGCCTTGATTGATAACCTCTAATGTTTTCATATCGCTTCCCCCTTATTAACCTTCAAAGCCTGTGCCGACTACCGAAGCATTTTCATCTTCGTAATGGCAATCGACACGCATAGTGGTCACGAAGTCGGTCAGGCGTCTCTTCGCTTGACGATCCGGCTCAATGCGAATATCACGATACATGCCATACACAAGGTTCGTGGTAGGGGCAAGGAGAGCCTTTCCGGTTGGCATATTGGACGTATCGGCAATCCGGAATCCTTTGTATGCTAGTTGGTTCGCTTCTGTCTGTGCACTGTCACCCAGACCAGTACCACGATCACGAAGGAGATTCCGGTACGCATCTTCAATATCCCAATGCACATAGAGTTTCCACTCATCCCGGTTACGGAGATACTTCTTATCAACAGAACCGATCATCTTATCAAAGAGTTGCTCTACATCCGATGGATCGCTTTCCTCGGAAACATCTGCTTCATTTGCTGATTTCTTCAACCAACCATCGGTTACACGAAGCAGGCTGTCACTGCTACTAGTGTCTCCGGCAATAAATAGTTCTTCCAGATCAACCCCGGAACGATCCGCAATAAGAGCAAGCAGGGTATTTTCAAAGCCTTCTTTCTCAATATTATCTTCCAGAGTAGAATCCGTAAGTCCGGCAATCGCAATCAACTCTTTGGATTCCAGAGTGTTGGTATTGAAATCCGGCTGACTTTTCTCATCCGGGCTTTGTCCTTCGGAAGCTGCTCGAAGGATACGGGATGCAAAGCCGACACGATCAATGTCGTGCGTATGGCTGTTCATCGTAATTTGGCGAGCATCATCAAGGATGCGTGTTGACTTTGAAACGGTTTGAATGAACCGATCACGTTTTTCCGTTTCGAGGATACTCGATCCGAGATCGCTCGTTTGAATAGCTTTCAGTGCTCCCTGTATTCTCTGCATTAATTCTTGGTTTTGATCCAATGTGAACCCTCCATCTAAAATCATTCATGTTTTAGCCATCGCCCCCTTATGCTACTGGCTTATTTATTTTTTATATCCAAACGGATCTCTGGCTGGTTCCGGGGCTGACTTCTGGGAAGGCTCGCCACCATCTTGTCCGGCCAGACGTTTGGAAAGTGGTGCACGTTTTTTTGCTAACCGTTCCAATTCCTCAACCTTTTCGTCATACTCCGATTTTGGAACAGTTTCTTGGCTACTTCCTTTCTTGCTTCCTTTGTCGGAAGATCCTCCGTTTTCCTCATCTTCTTCCTCGTTACCTTCATCCTCGTTATTTCCTTCGCCATCACCGCTGAGAGTAGCACTGATTTCTTCTAGCTTCTCTCCAATCGGCTTCATGCGTTCATCGAGCGTATCCTCAATGAGTTGCTTTGTTTCTTCCTCATTCATGTCGCCTTCCTCCTTCTGGGCTGACTTGTTTGATCGCTCATTCTGGGCTTGCTCAAACAGTTCATCAATGTTTTTCTTTGCTTCTTTCAGTTTGCGATAACTCGATTCCGAGATCTGCCTTCCGGCTTTTTCGCTCGAAGCAAATCCCATTTTCGCTAGAGCTTTTTCAAACATATTCATGCCACTTTGTTGATCCTGCTCTGCAGACTTTTGAGCTTCTTCGCTCTGATTAAGAACATCTGTAATCGCTTTGCTCGACACTACTGGCTTTGTGCCTTGACTGTTAAGCGTAGATGCTTGCTGAATCGGTTGATTGCTCGGGTTTGTTACTGGAATTACGTTTTCTTCAATCCGGACTTCCTGGGGAGACCCTACAAACTCCACATCGCCATCCTCGGTGATCCGGTATTCGACCTGAACAAACCGAACCGATTCCTCGTTAATGACCTGCATCACCAATGTGTCCTCTAATACGGAGTACACAATCGGCATCTGCTCGTCATTCCAATACACCTCATCCATCTTGGCTTCCACAAGCATCCGGCGTTGCTCAATCGATCCTTCTAACGCCTTCTGGATCACTTCATTGGAAGGGCCTTTGCTCTTGATGGCGACCCATTTCGCTTTAGGAACCGCAGGCTCATCCACCAATGACACTGCATTCACTTCAAAGTCACCAATATCATTCAAGGTCGTGCGTTCTTTCACCGCATGATTATCCGCTGCATTCTTCAAGCTGTTATTGTACTTGGATTTCAACGTGGATTTCGGAATACCCATGATCGAAAAACCATTGAGATTTCCATCTTTGACGGCTTCCCAACTCTTATCATTCGTGACCCGAACACCCATCATCCATGAGCCTTTCGGTACTTCCACGACTTGCCCATCTTTTTCAAATTCCATATCCATCGGAGCCAGATAACTCTCAATGGTTTTCCCTACATTGTTGAGGGAATGTTGCACATCGATGTTGCCATATTCCTCCATGAATTTATGAGCCACTTCCTCTATTTCTTCGGCGGTGACTACATCATCATCGGAATCCGGCTCATCGGGTACAAGCACCGGGCCTAACACCACTCGCTTGCTATCATCCTTTGCCACCATAGGGGCTGTTAATTCGCCCATCCTGTCACTCCCTCCTTTACGTGTTGCTGTCTTATTCATTCTTTTTCACCTCCTTTGCAGAATATAGAAAAAAGAGCCATTTCTTCATGAAAGGCTCCTTTAGCAATCACTTCGTGCCACAAATCGATGAGGTTTTCGGCTCATCACGGGCAGATGCTTTGGCTCACGATGCTGTTGTAGCTTATACAGGCTTTGTCTGCGAACATTTCTCCATGCTTCTGAACGAATCCCCTGCTTCTTTCTTTTTGCCCTAAATACGCTGTCGTAGATCTCTCGTACGGTTCGTTTAATTCTCTGCCAGATCTTCCGAATCCCTTCAGCAAGTGTATCCATAAGCTCCTGCATCGGATTATTTTGATTCGACATAGTACCTCACCTTCCCCTCATCTTGTTTTTCTTTGCTAATAGACTTTGCTGTATCGAGTTTTTTAAGTTCTTCCGGGGTAAAGGTCACTGACCCTCCTAATTTCTCTATGAGAAGGGCAGAGAAGGCAAACATGGCTTCGTTTTCCTTCTTTAATTGGTCAACCTCTTGCTTGTTTTGATGCTTATCATCCTCTGGATTATATACATGAGCCATTGTGGTCACTCCTTTAAGCAGCATTAGGGAAATACGGTGTTGATGTAATGTGTTCATCCTCTTTCGGCAGGTAAGGGCGAACCCGGCAACGGCAGTTGATCCATTCCCCGATCACGCCTGAACGATCTCCCGGATACATTAAGCCATTCGAGAAGGCTTCACCCACTCGAACCACCTCTCCATGTAAGATCACATGGCTCACTTCGCCATCATCCCGCACTCGATCATCATTGACGGTTAACCATTGCTCGAACTCCACATTATGCTCCTGCATGGTTCGATGTGATCCCTCATTCTGTGCTCCTTGAATCTCTGTCCGGGCAATCGTCTGTAATCGTCCATTTCGGAGATTATCAAAGTCTTTGCCTAACTCATCCGCAATATCATCGATCCCTAACCCTTCGGCATATCCTTCGGCTAAGGTTTTGCGAAAATCCCCTTTGATCCGGCTGAACGTATCATCGGAAAACTCATAGATTTTGTCGTACAGTTCATCCCGTACTTCTTCGGAAAACGAGGTAAATTCAAGGCTCAACCCCTGCGAAGCAAAATCATCAAAGGTCATTTGCCTTCCGACTTCAGCTATATCCAATCCCTCATCCACGATGGCTTCCTTCATATTCTCGAAAGAAGTATCCATGATCCGGGCAATCAGGCGTTTTCGTTCCTCATCATTCTCCGGGAGTAATCCATTCGTTCGCAGTTCATCAATGAAAGCCTGCTCTAATCCGGCTTGCATGTTAATCAACCGATTGGCTAACCGTTCTTCGGCTTCCTTCACCTTATCGTCTTGTTTCTTAAAGGCGGGCAACTCGTGATGATCGACTAAAAACTGCACCACTTTCTCACCCATCTTCACTGCTTTCGATGGCTCACATGCCCTACACATCCGAATCTTGTCCTTTCGCTACCTGGACAATATCTCGATGCAACTTATTCACGGACTGCATTAAGGCTTGATCGCCCCCACCTTCTCCGGCGGGTGCTCCTGTCTGCCCTAATGGTTTTCCGGCAAAGTAGAACTCATCCAACGCCGGGTTATCGGATTTTTCATAGCCCATCGCTTCCCGGATCTCATTAGGCGTAATGACCCCCATATTGCCCAATCGTTGAAATCGGCTGACTTCGGCTGAAGAATCCCGGGTATCAATATCATTTAATCGGAACACCCAATCTTTACACCCTAACCCCTGCTCGATAATGGCATTAGTGATCAAGTTCTCCCATCGCTCTTGCTTGGGAGAAATCACCGATTGTTTATAGATCTCTGTCGTTTCTTGGGCTGATGATCCTCCTAACTGCCCCTCCACAACAATTCCGGCACGATACGGAGGAACACCATGAGCCGATAGAATCTCATCACGGTTATCCTGCCGGAACATCCGGAAACTCGCTTCTTTGGTATCTGTACTGAGGGCTTCAAACTGAAACTGTACGGGTTCTTCCGTAGGATCATCTTCGTCTTTCTTCCCCGATAAAACGAGGGTAGAATGATTATTATTTTTTACATCACTCTGGAAGAATTTTTTAATCTGTTTTTCCGTTTCCTCATCCAGATCGGCTCCCGATACCGTGACGGCATAGGCCGGGATCGCATGATTATCAAAGAAACTAATATTATATTCCTGTCTCTCCCGATCTCCGATTAAGGCATCTAACGAGGGAATGACATCGGGCAATCCGTAATAATCGCTTCGGCTTGTATAATTTTTAAGGTGTAAGATCTCATTGGCTTTATCTTTCTCATCCACCTCATCCGGTTTTTCGATCACGTTGCCTGAATCCAAGTAATAATCTTGTTCTTCACCGAATTTCTTAAACCATGCTCTCCTGCCCATGCGATGTTGAGCATACAGCACTTCTGAGGAATGCACCCGAACCGTATGAGCCGGGATATGCAATAAATGCGATACCAGGCGAGTGTCTGGATCTCTCACCACCTCAATATAGCCATTGCCTGTACTCTCATAATCCACTTCGACTTTCTCCGCAAACTCACTAAAGCTCTCTTCTGGATTTGGTCGCTTGATTAATTGTTCAATCATGGACTTTTCATTTTCGCTCGGATTTTCTTTATCTTCATGCGAAGGCTCTAAAAACCAACCAATGCCGGCAGTATCCCGGGCTTTGGTTTTACAGGCTCGATAGTGAGGGGTACTGATTTCCAATAATCGGGCTAATCCTTCGAGGTTATATAAAGGCTCAATGAATTGCTGTTGCCCGTACGCATCCGCAAATAGATCTGAAGGCAACTGTTTGGAACCATCCTCTTGCCCTTTCAAGGCATAACCATCCAGAACGCTTTTCCCTATCACTTCGCCATCTTCAAGCACAAAGGCTTGCGTTTTCGCCATGCTATCCCTCCTTTCTTGGTTTCTTCCTTTCTTTCTTAACATCTTGTTAAATTTCTTATACCGTACTTGCTTTGACTTTAGACTTCGTTTTCTTGTTAAGGATGAGATCCGTAAACGCCCAAACCGTAGCATCCACCCGGTCGGGAGATTTTTCGCCAGTCGAAGGAACCCATGTCGTCATCTGATCCTCTAGCTTCGGATGAGATCCCACATGATTCACACGCCCTTGCTCATACAAGGCTGATATAGGCTCGGCTCTCGTATATTTTCCCCGAGTGGCATGTACCCCCTTGTACGGTACTTTTTTATCCACTGTACGGATCAGACTTTCCACCAGATCCCCTCCTTGGTTGACCTCAGCCACAATTCGATCTGCTTCCCATGTATGATACGCATCCACCACGACTTTCGCCCATTCATCCGGCGATCCTTTGGTTGTGAGATCATCCAGGAGATACCCTTTGCGATCTGTACCAATCCCGGCAACAATAATCCCGGTTTCATCGGAATCTTCTTCACTGGTTACTGCCGGGTCAACAGCAACGACAATCCGTTGCAGGTGTGGAGGTTTCTTCACTCGTAACTTTTCGATCTGGTTTCGTTTCCATAACGCTCCCTCGGTATCATCCAGGATCTCCGCATAGAGTTCCTGTCGCCCGAGTTTGGTTCCTTCATACTCGGAAAGCACCTCATCGATAAACTCATCCGCAAGGTTCGCCTGATTATCGAAGGTACTCCCTTTGGTTACATGCGTACTATCCATCTTCACCAATTTTTGGACTAATGGAATCGGCTTCGGCGTAGTCGTGACAATCGCATGAGGATGATCCCCCAGACGCAACCCGAATTTCATGTTATCCCATGTATCTTTCGGATATTTCCATGCTGCTAACTCATCTGCCCACACCAAATCATGTTGAGGACCACGTAATTGCTCCGGGTTTGATCCCGAAAAGACGGTTGCCATTGCTCCATTCGGCCATGTGATCCGGCGTTTGGATGGCTCATAATACGGATAATTCCAAGGTGGGGAAATAGCTTTAATGCCGGATTCCCCTTCGATCATGACATCCCGGGCATCCCCAGGTGTCGGTGCAATCAAGGCAATCCGTTTCGCTTCTCCGGCTTCCACCATTTCTTTCACGTATTCTGCCCCGGTACGGGTCTTCCCAAAGCCACGCCCGGCTAACAATAACCATGTTCGCCATGTTCCCTCCGGGGCTAATTGATTCGCTCTCGCCCAGAAGGTCCAATCATAGATCAATTGCTCGGCTTCTTCATCGCTCAATGAGTTGAATACTTCGGCTAATTCCTCATCGGTCAGTGATGCCAGATCTTCGATGTGAGCCACAATTACTCATCCTTGGCTTTTCGCTTGCGAATCCGTTGCAATTGGTCATTGAGCTTTTCTTTTGGCGATACATCTTCATGTTCAATGTGACCACTATGCTCCACATCGGCAGAAACTTTTTGCTTATGCCCCCATCGTTCTGGAAACCTTCGCTCCAACCGCCACGTAATCACTTTCGGATCATCCGACATTTTGAATAGACGAGTAACATCATTCACTTCGGATTCTGCCATGGCTTTCTCTACTGCGTTGCAAAACTCTACATAAGGTTCCTCGGATTGCTTTACTTTTTTGGGCTTATCCCCGTCAGTCCGGGCAATTTCACGCTCTCCCCGTTTTAACCATCGATGGAGGGTTGATTTATCAATTCCGGCATAAGCCGCTGCAGTTTCAATATAATTGCCAATCTGAACCGCTTGAACGATCTTTCGCTGTACCTCATCGGTCAATTTATTTGGTCGGCTCATCCATCACCCCTCCTTTCGATGTATTTCACCTTTTCCGCATCCTCCCGAGGACACACGATAATGTCATTGCCATTCTGGATCACCATGAGATCATCCACCCCGATGGTCGTAATCCTCATATCATCTTCACTATATAAAAAGTTATCGTAACCATGGATCACCTCATGCGATCCCTTCATGGTATTGCCTTCATGATCTTTGGCATACATCATCGAGAACCGATCCAGATTGCCAACATCCGACCATTCCGCATGAACGGGAATCACTCTCAACCGATCGGATTTTTCACCTAATGCTTTATCAATCGAGATCTCTGGAAGAAGCTCATAGGCTTCATTTAATCGATGTTGGGTAAATCCACTTACGATATGCTCGGGAATGGATGGATAATGGGCTAAACATTCTTCCATGAACGTATCAATCGGTCCGATGTAGATCCCGGCATTCCATAAATGCGACTGATAAAAGAGATCTGCCCATTCCTGTGGAGGTTTCTCGATGAATTTCTCCACCCGATCCCCTTTCGGTTTAATATATCCCTGCCCGGTTGACGGATAGGTAGGCTGAAACCCGAGGGTTACGATCTCCCCGGTGGCTTCGGCTAATTCATACGCTTCACGAATTTTCTCTTGGAAGATCGATTCATCTTCGGTCCGTACATAATGATCCGAGGGGAAGATCCCCATGATTCCTTCGCCATAGGAAGCATGAATGGCTGTCGCTGAATAAATCACGCTTGCCCCGGTATTTTTCTTTTCCGGCTCGATTAATCGAATCCCTGGGTAATCCTCATACCAATCTTTTTGCTCATCTACGGTCGTAATGAACTGCATATGCTTCGGAATGATAGGATTCATACGGTCTAATGTTTGCTGTAAGAGGGTTTTCCCTTCCACTTCAACCAATTGCTTCGGGCGATCCCCCTGACTAATCGGGAATAACCGTTCGCCACTACCTCCGGCTAATGCAACGCCAAACCATTTCATCGTAGATCCCTCCGATCATACTCATCTTTGTAATAATCTTCGCCATACCACATCTGAAATTTCTCTTGCCATTTGGTTTTCAACGCTTGATCCTGTTCAATCTTTTGATGGCAGACATGACAAAGACCGATGCCATTGGTGAGAACTCCTCGCCCTCCTAATGACCTCGGCCTTACATGGTGGATTTCTTCGATGCTTGCTTTCTTGCATTCTTGGCATCTTCCTTGTACTTCAACGATCTGTTTCCTTACTTTATCCGAAAACTTATTCCGATCTCCCGTTTTCGGCTTCCTCCGCTTATGGTTGGGCTTTGGTACTGGCTGAACCATTCTATCAAATCCCTTTCAATGGAACTTTCAATCGAGGATTCGTGGTTTTTGCAAAGTTATACTGCACCACGTTTGTTCCCCATTTCTTTTCCATGATTTCTGCTTGTTCCCGTTCATGCTTTAAGGTACGATACGCTCCACAACCTCCGGCTTCGGATAGATGTCCGGCTAAATAATAATATTTATTGTTCCGAAAAATCTTATGGTATTTATGAAGCACCTGGAGAGCAAAATCATAATCCTCATTTAACCCCAATCGCTCATCGTACCGAACCTCTTTGGTATTCGTGACAATATGGCAACTGAACGGTCCTAACACCGGGGTCAGAAAACTAAATGGGCTGTATTCTCGGTAGAATTTCGGATCGGCTTGAAGATTAAGCCCCCAGAGAATCGTGCCGACTTCCTCACAGACTTGGAAGCCCTTTTCGAGAAAGTCCATGATGGTAATTAAACCAATCGGGTTCCGTTGCATATCTTCATGAAAGCCGATTTCTTCCACATCATCATCCAACATCACCAAATACCGATCTTCGCAATGATCCCGAATGTAATTCCGCACCTTTGCCATATTGCCCCGAGTATCATCCGGGAGCACCATGATTTCATTTTTCGGATAGGCTTCTTGGTAAGCATCCGCTTCAAATTCATGAGCAGCTATGGTTAAACTCTCCCCAAATAACTGCTCGGCTTTGACTTCTCCTGCCCGTTTATAGCTTGGTGTCACAATTTTCATCACGATCCCCCCCTTTTAATCGAGCCTTTCAACAACATCTACGCCCCGAATCACTCTGCCGACCCCGGCACGTTCATAGCCTTCTTTGCTATCTTTCGCATGAACCGTCTGAATCCCGAGCTTATCGACAGCTGTCTGCCAATCCATTTGATTATCAAAATACAACACCACGTAATTGTGTTCTTCCATCAATTCTTCGGTGAATGTCTTTTCCGGGCGTTCTTCTTCCTCATCGGCGAACTTATTCATGAGTTTTTCAATTTCGCTTTCATCAAAGCCTGTCAGATCCATATCAAAATCCCCGGTGTCTACATCCAACAGGAGATCCTTCAGCATGGATTCATTCCATTCCCCGGAGATCTTATTTAACGCCATATTCAAGGCTTTTTCTTTTTGTTCATCTATATCAATAACCGAAACCGTAATCTTTTCATAACCAAGATCTTTTAAAACATTCATGCGTTGGTGACCCCCAACCACCGTTTCGGTATGCTTATTCCAGATGATCGGCTCAACATAGCCAAACTCTTGAATCGATTTCCGCAGGTTCTCGTATTCTTTATCTCCCGGTTTTAATTCTTTCCGAGGGTTATAATCTGCCCCCTGGAGATCATCAATGTTCTTTTCTTGATACGATACCAATGCATCATCCATGTGTTCTCCCCCTCCATTCCTTTATGTATATAAAAAGACCACTCGCTCTAAGCGAATGGCCTTTCAGTCAAACCAATAATAGGGGGCATTGATTTGGCTACAATATCATAATAAGGGCTTTGAGAACGAAAAACGTACGGAAATCGTTCACGATTTGTCGGTCAAAACTAGGTTAGAGTTCCAAAACCCCTTTCAAACTAATCATCAACCGATCCATCACCCTCCGGCGAACATCATAGAGAGAAGTACGAGCATACCCTAACTGCAACGCACACTTTTCGATCATTTCATCCTCAAAATACCGACATTTTACAAAGGCTTTCTCCGTTTCATCGAGATCTTCCAAAGCAGCATCAATCGAACGCACAATGAGTTCGTATCGTTCCTTTTCTTCATGAATATCTAACGCCCGTTTGGATTCAATACGGTCAATCGCAAAATCTTCGGTGGTACTTTTAATTGAAAAGCCTGATCCTCCACCTTCGGTCATATCATAACTGGAAATCGCACTTGGTAAGATCCAATCTAATTGCTTTTCTAAGTTTTTGATTCCTACCAAATACGTACGATAATGACGCAAATGATATTCAATCGCTCGTTCGATCTGGTTTTTCTTTTTTCCTTTCGGCTCTTGAACCATTGTACTCATGGAAATCCCCTACCTTTTTACTGATTGATGTTCCCCTTCTCCGGCTTTACTTCCGTTGCCTTTTGTAATGCCTTCTCCTGTGGTTTTAACACCTTGGCTTTGCCATGATACCCTCTGGCTAACTCGGCAAGCACATAAGCATCAGCCAGATCATCATCGGATTGCCTATATCCAAAACGGTCATAGACCGCCAAGATCATATCGCTTTTGCCTTTGTTCCCGGCGATCCCGGCATAATTCTTCAACGTTCCCGGAGAGCATTCCAAATAAGGAAGCCCTCGCTCTAACAGCTTCATGCGAACACTCCACCCGATCCCTCCGAGGATGAATCCCTTCTGGGAACTAAATCCGAATCCTTCAATCGCCACCACATCATCCGGCTCGATTTGTTCCATGATCCGATCAATCAATCGCATCATCCGATACGGATCTTTGCCTTTTTCCTCAATCTTTTCTTCACTGATTAATGCTCCGCTTTCACTTAATCGAATGACCCCGGTTGCTGTTGATACGTCTAAGCCTACAAATTCCATCTTACGTTCTTCCTTTCTTTCTTTCTTCATATTTTTCTTTGGTAAATTCTATAAATGCTGGCATCCCCAGACCACTTGCTAAGGCCATGCTAAACACCATGACAAGATCCACCCAGGCATTGCTATTGATCTCCCCTTGTTGAATGCCATAAGCAAAATACATCAGTAGGACTAACCCTGTTAAAATCATGATCGATATTCGTTCCATACGTTCCTCCTTCAATGGTTATATTTTATGTTCGGCTTTCACTTTTTCATCAATCAGATCAAAGAGTTCTTCCACTTCGTCTTCGCTCATCCCATTCATATCTGCAAAATCTTCTCGAAGCATTTCCCGATGCCCCTGCTTGGAATAATCCCTCATCACCTGCCGATATAATTCCTCTGCCTGTTGATGTTTTTTCATTTCTGCGGTCATGTGATCATTCGCACTCATATTATCGCTCCTTATAAAAGCTAGGTTTTATCAATTATGCATATAAACAAAATACAAAACGATATTCAGTTATCTTCTCGTATTCCCCGATTTCCATATGAAGAAGAATATATTTTAATGCTTCTTCGTCTAAATCCATATGAAGTGCATTTTTCAAAAAATCAATAGTTTCTCGAACGCCATAAAATTCATTACTCTCACCTTCATGTATAACAAGAAAATAAGATTTTTCACTACTACTCATAATTAACCTCCATAAAAGTTAGATTTTATTATCTTATTTGTTGATACAGATAAATAACTATATCTTTCTTTTTAGCATTTTGTTTTCACTGATGACATTAAAAAGATGGGGCGTGTCTGTCGGCGTTATATCATACTGTGCTTTATTTAAACTGATATGAACATCCATATTACTAGCAACATATTTAAGCCATACATTGATTTCTTTACCTGCCCAGAGCTTTTCTACATTTCTCCATGTTGTATAAAAGTGTAATTCCATATGATCCCCTCCCTATTACTTCTTTAAATCTCATTCGCCTTCACATGCTCCGTTCCGGGCTTATCCCCTAACAGAGCAATCATGGTTTGTCGCTTATTCGCAATGATCTTATCCAAAGCATCGATATTTCGTATCATTTCCCGGATTTGCTCACCAATCTTATATATCCATGGGCTTATATTTGCATCCTCCGGCATGGATGGATCGACTACCTGTTGAAAAGGTAGATCCATGATTCTTGCTCCCGAAGTGACTTCGGCCACCCGTACAATGTCACCAATAGGGGCGACACAAAATTGGTAATCGCCAACGTCCACCCGATACCCGAGCATGGGCTTCCATTTCTCTTCGCTTGCGATCGCTACATAAAATCGTTGAACGTGATCGTTCACTTCAATATCCATATTCACGGGCTTCCTCTCGGTTTTCCTGTTTTCGGATCTCATCGTTTAAGTAATCCCTCGCTTTGTACAGATCTTCTAATCCAGATTTCTCCCCAGATCGGCAGGTGTATTTCACCACATTGCCGAGATTGAAATTAAGCTTAAAATGATTGATGGTATCCCAGGCAACACGCCCCCGGTAATGTGTACGGTCAATAGTATTTTCCATGATATGCTCCTTTCAAAATAACGTGATTTGTTCGAGATATTCCGCAGGAGCTTCCTGCTGTTGATCCTCATCTGGTGGTACAGGCTCGATTTCTTCAAACCCGTTAAACCATTCCAGAGGAAACTGCCCCATGAAGGACTGCAACGCCTGATCTTCGTAAAACCGAGCATGGGTATGACCGACATGAAGAATATACGCTTGTTTCGGTGTGTGCTTATATCCTCCTTCGGTATAGATCAACGTGGCTTGATAATACTTACCTGTCACCAGTTCCATCAGTGGTTTCCCCCTTTCGGAGAAATCGTTTCCCTTCACGCCGAAGGATCTCCATGCCGGCAATCGTGGCGATGGCATACACAATTAAGAGATCCCCCAAGTCCACCGATGCTGATTGTTGATGAACGAGTTGCCACAGCACGATCCCATGCTTCCCGGCAATAAGTATCCCTAATAACATCCCGATAATCTGATCGGTTTTTTGTAATCCTTTCATGATTGCCCTCCTAACCTTGGTAGACACATAGGCACAGGAATTTGTCTCGGCTTGCCTGTGCCATTTTTTATCCATTCACGACCTAATCCTTATAGAACCCATGTAGAAATACACAGAGCCACGACACTGAACAGCACAATGATGCCCCACATCTTTGCTTTCTCTTCGTCTTGCTCTCCGAGGACACCAATGCCGAAAAACAGAATCAGCCCAATAAATAATAGTTGGATAATGATATTCACCGCACACCCTCCTTCTGTTGCCAATAGGCTTCGGCTTGCCGAAACCGTTCCATATTTCGCTCTACTCGCTCGACCCTCTGATATTCCTCTGCTTCATTCAACTTCTGCCCTTGCATGACAATCGCACATTCGGGATAACTCATCGTTGTTCTCCTTTCGCAATCATTTGGATATTGGTCACTTCATGATGCTCTGCTACCTCTGGAAGTAATTGCTCTGCTGCTACGAAGGCATGATGGGGATCATCGACAATCGTGTTAATCTCGATCTCCCCAAATCCCTCGAAAGTAACAAGCCAGTTATAATGTTTCATGGCTTCTCCTTATAAAAATGGATTTTGTTCGATGCGTTGATCCGGCCCCGTCATTTCTACCGGGAACGTTCCTTTCATCAATCGGCTGAAATTCCGAGGTCCAACCACATCCACCAATCCATGTTCCAAACTAAAATTCGTGGTAAAGATGGTGTGTTTGCCTTGTCGGCTGTTCGCCACCTGGAAGATCTGGCGAGTTGCCCATTGGCTTTTTCGCTGTTCTTCTTCCGGCATTTCCACGCCCAGATCATCGAGCACTAACACATCGACCTCATGAAGCTTGTCAAAAAGATCTTTCTCGGTTTTGTCGTTGCTCTTTTCATACGTTTCTTTGATTAATGTTAAAAACTGCTCCACATCGATGAATACACAGGTTTTGCCTTTTGCCATCAATGCTTTCGTGATGCCAATAGCAAGATGAGATTTCCCAATCCCATATGATCCCGAAAAAATGAGATCCGTAGGCTTCCCTTCTTCGCCAAAGGTTTCAACATACCGCCGAGCCACCTTTAACGCTTCCTCCTGTGATTCATTTTTCGGATCGTAATTATCCAATGAAGCCCCTTGCAGATCTTCCGGTATCAAAGATTCTTGATCGAAGTAATCCCACACCTTTTGTCTCCGGCGTTCTTTCTTGTTATCTGCAATCGCTTGGGCGATCTGGTTATCTTCACATCGACAGAACTGCTTAATGGTTTTCATTTCTCCTTTGCGTTCGCCACCCAGAATAGGGATTTGTTTTTCATGAACCGTCTCGCCACAACCGTCACAACGATACGTTGCTCCCTCGGTTACGGAGAATGGCGTTGTAGTCTGTTTCTGAAGATAATCGCTGAGGCTTTCCATGGTTATTCGATCCTCCCTGCTTCTTCTGTTTTTTCTGCTGATAGGCTTCGTCTTGCTTTTGAGCTTCCTCTAAGGTGGTAATGCCTTGCTTCAACCAATTATTAATAATCGCCCGGCAGTAATTCAGTCCAGCATTATTTAAGGCGGTTTTCTCTAAAGCAAGATTGATGGCTCGTTCTTCGATCCCGTCTTTATCCACCCAAGCAAACAACTCTTCGGCAACTAACCCCGAAGGTTGCTTCCCCATACAGGTGACAAATTGATCGAACATATTCATCTGATAATCGGTTGCCCTATCATCATCATCAGAGTTCTCGTGAGTATAGTTCAGAGAGTCTAGTTCTAGTGAGTCTAGTTCGGGTGACTGTGTGACACCCCGGGGTGACTCTCTGTCACCACCCCCTGACTGTGTGTCACCCCCCGATGACTGTGTGTCACCATCCGGTTGAGGGGCATCGGTTAACCCGATTAACTGGTAAACGCTTGTTTGATTTCGATTATCATCGGTCTTTCGCCGGATGATCCGAATCACTCCCCGATCCTCTAACTGCTTCAAGGATCGTTGAATGGTTCGGTTGCTGCAGAAACATTTTCCGGCTAGTCGATTGATCGAAGGAAAGGCTTCACTCGTTTCGTTATTGGCATATCTCCGTAACTGGAAGAACACCATTTTTTCATAGACCGTCTGAAACAATTCGCCTTCGTCATCCATGAATCGGTGATAGATCATCGTAAATTTAGGATCATTGCTCTCCACCCCGATATATTGCTCTGGCATAACACTCACCCTTTGCCAATAGAAAGAAGGGGATTAACCTTCTTCCTGTTGACCTTCGGGTTCGACATCCATAATGATGTCCGCATCATCCTGCACTTCGCCCATATCCGGGTTAATCTCCCGTTTGACCGAGTTATCGGATTCAAACTGTTGAGCAAACTCCGTACTTTTCGGTGCATACGTGAGAACATCTTTCAAGACGGTTTTCTTTGCCATAGCATTGAAATTCGATTTCCAAGGAGAACTGCTATATCCATACGATTGGCTGTATTGCTCGGCATGGCGTTTAATCCGATCTGCCGACCACACCACAAAGTCATAGCCCCCGTTGTCCAGATGATAGACAGCATAAAAGTACGTAGGATCGCCTTCCGGTATATCCGCAGGCACATGATGCACATCCTTGTGAAGCCCTAACTTAAATTCAAATTCATCGTTTCTATAAACTTCGTGAGCATAGATCATCCGAAACCTTCCGGTACGGTGAGCCAGGCTTAACAGCCCTTTGTAGCCCATTTCAAAGTTCGCTTCCATGATCCCCCGTTGTTTGTTTTTCCGAGGAATCAGATAGGCTTCCCCTAACGGTGTGTTCGGTTCCAGACCTAACTGTGCCGATTGCATCATGGCTCCCAGGAGAGAATACGGATCACACTCTCCGAGTTTTGGTGTGTTTCTTACGGCTGTAAGGGTCAACCGGGTCATTCGCTCGGCTGAGAAGTGTTGAGGGAGAGCCTTTTTGATCTCCGGCTCCATTTTCTGGATCATCCCTTTAACGGTGTTCCGTTCTTCTCCTTTGCCTTCATTCTGATTGGCAACTTCGCCATTACCTTGCCCAGATTGCTTACTCTCGGTTTGCTGTGACTGCTGATTCTCTTTAATCTGATCTTTCAACTGATCTGCTTGTGCCATTGGTATATGCCCCTTTATTTTTTATATTTTGAATGGTCGTTTTGTACGCTGTTCGGTATATTTCTCAACGAGATCTGGGTAATCTTTCGCCAGTTGCTTCTTATCGAAGTGATTATAAAATTCCGTTTTCCATTTCACTTTTCGTGGCGAATACTCGAATGTGCCTTCTTCGTTCTCACCTAATTCATCTTTGATCTGGTTCTTTAACTTTTCTTCTTCCTTTTTCAGTTCTGCGATTTGATCCTTCAAGGCATCAATCTGTTCCACTTTATCGAGAACGCTGTTTGGCAATACTGCCTGCTCCTGCTTACTCTCGGGATACATATGCTCGAGCAATTTGGTGCTCGCCTCTGATCCATCCATCAACGGGGGATTTTCAGCTAATATATGGTTCTTCCAGAAGTCCTCGGCTCGCTCAAACAGCATGGCAATCAATTCTTCATCCCGTTCGATCACTTTATGAATGAAATGATTGCCCCCGATCCGAACGGCGATCCACCACCGTTCATAGCCAGTCACACCCAGATACCACTGCACTTGCAGGAAATACTGGTTAGGTATAACTTCATCTTTCCATTCGCCATGCAGAAAGGCCGAAGTCGTCTTGCATTCCAATCCTTCTTTTTTGCCCACGATCACCCGATCCACGTTGGCGAAAAAGTACGGATAATCCGGATGAACAAACATTTCATTTCTCCGGCGAACCCTCATCTTTGTTCGGAGAGAAAACTCTTTGGCGATCGTATCTTCGTCTTTGTTGCCCCAATACGCTGCTTCATTCCCTCCGAGGAACGCTCCATCTTCATCCACTTCGTACAGATCTTGATCCGGCAATTCGCCCATTTTATCCATGTACACCTGGATTGGCGACTTGTATTTGCTGATCCCTAAAATGCCGGGAATATCTGTGCCACCGATGCCTTTTTTTCGTTGCTGTAACCACTGCCGATGCTCCATCTGTTCTTGCGATAACGCTGTTTGCACTTTTATTGTCCTCCTTGCATTCTTATGATCGCTCTCTTACAATAAAAGTGTCGCTAATATTGAAAGAGAGCACTCTTTTTCATCGAAAAGTCGGATCGTCCCCACGATTCGGCTTTTTTACTGTCCAGATACAAACGAACCGCCTTCGCTCTTGATGTACTCCCTCATGGCTTCTAATTCATCCAACATTAAGGAACCATCTAACAGCTCGATGTAATCATCACCTTCCACAATATCTTCGCCCGTCATGATGCATTCGCCTAACACCTCGGGATCTTCCTTATCATATTCAAAACGACCACCATTGTTCGGTAATACCATTGGATTTTCTAATTGCATGATTCATCGCTCCTTTTTTATTGAATCGGATTGGCTCCGGCGTACATGACAAACAGACAAGATAAAATCATCAGCACCGACATTGTTTTCTCTGTAAAATCCATATCCTTGATCTTGTTCATTGGGATCTCTCCTTTGTGAACCCCGAGGGGATACGTGTTATAATAAGTTCAACGTTCTATACAGATCTCGAACTCACGCTTGCCCGGCGTGGGTTTTTATTTTGTAATCAAATTGATAAAAAGCAACAAAAAGTTAAGTCTATGAGAAAAAAATTTTATGCTTCTATTAACGTATGGTCATTTTGGTACGGGTAGAAAATGCCTTGGAAATCGGTATCTAAGATTTCAGCAATAGCAAACAATACATATAATTTGCCTTCCCTCTTACCACTCTCAATCTGCGAGAAATAAGCATTTGTGATGGAAATATTCTTTTGTTTTTCGAGCAGATCCACAACCATTGCCTGCGTTAAATTCTTGCTTTCTCGGATTTCTTTGAGTTGCGTTCGCTTCATATGTGATCACCTCCCTTAACTTTCTGTTAATATTATAACCCAACATTTTGTTAATTTTCAACCCGTAGAAATCATTTTTTGTTGGATTTTTCCAAGTTTTAGTTATTTTTTTGCTTTTAAATAGCAACGAAAGGTTGTATCATAGCTTTAAGAGTAGATAATTATGTTTTGAAATCTACCACCAAGAGATCCAATAGAATACAATCCTTTTTGATTATAGATCACTAATGCATAGCCAATAGGGGGGCTAGAACATGAATGAATATCAACCAATCGATTTAGGCAAACGATTAGCTACGATCCGAAAATCTAAAGGCTACCGTCAAAGAGACATTGCCGAATATTTAGGAATTACCGAATCAGCCTATGGGTATTATGAAAAAGGAAGGAATGAACCTTCGATTAAAAACCTTCAAAAACTGGGAGATTTATATAATCTGACGGTTTCAGAGATTATCGGAGAAGAAAAAACCAATATTGATTTCACAGAAATTCTCAATGAAAAAAACGTATTGAATTGGGAAGGCACACAACTAGATGAGGAAGATATTCAAAAAACCAAAGATATTTTGTCCTATATTCTTCATGAAAAACGCCATAAAAAAGAGAGCCAATCATCCTAGTTGGCTCTCTTTTTCTATGTCAGGCTTCTTTTTTTAGATCACTTACCATCCATTCATTTGCTTCTGGTTCAAAGTAAGCTACCAGAAGATCTGCACACTTTTCTTTGGTGATAACCCCTTGATTCACTGCATCCTCCAAATACTGGCGAATATTAAACTGTGGCTCCATCCCCGTTTCTTTTTTTAATTCTTCCATCAAACCTGTCACCTCTTGATGGCTGCTATTCGCTGTCATGCAAACTCCCCCTTGACCAAATTAACTTTTTATTGTTTTTCGTTCTGTTTGAATGTTTTTATTTTAACGAACACACGTTCCTAAAACAACAAATGAATTACCTATTATCTTTAAAAAATGGCGAAAAACCCCATAAACAAGCAAAAAAAATATTCTCTCTAAACCGCCTTATTAAAGTAATCTTGTTTTCTTGTTTTCTTTTTTTCTTGATTTCTTTCTTTCTTTTTTTCTTATTTCCTTTACAACCGTATCGTATCATATTTTAATTTTTAGATAAACAAATAGTTAATATTACAAACGAAAAAGAAGCCCTGGCAGATCCAGGACTTCTATCGCTCATTCACTTACTCATCACAATCTAAACATTCTGCTTTTTCTTCTGCTCCCAGACCGAGAACATCTAAACTTTCATGCTTTGCACCCTCAGCCTTATCCGCATCGGCTACATCATCTGCCGATACTTCCTCCACAGTCGTAGTGAAGGATTCAATGAGGTAAGAGATATTCCTTTCGACAAATGCCGAGATTTCTTCGGAAAGATTCTCCGTTTCGGCATGTTCATCTGCCCCTGCATTGTTCAATCGAGTATCAATGATCTTTCGTGCTCGATCTACGGTTTCCGTCAAACGCTTATCAAAAATTTCTGGAGATACTGCAATTACTTTTTGTTCTGCCATTAATAACTTCCTTTCTTCTTTTCTTTCTTCCTTCCTTGAAACCTAATAATTATTGACGGGTCAATCGCCAATACGCAGTGCTGTTAGAATACGGATCTAATACATAACCGCCATAGGTTTCTTGAACGGCTCCTGTACCTCGGCTATATCCCCAACAACGAATCCAAGAACGTCCAGTTCCAGATCCTCGAGTATATGCCTGGGGTTCTCCAAAGAAAACTCTGTCACCTTCATATAAACGAGTTGTGCCACCATCATGATCCAAATCGGTATCTCTGCGAACATAAGCATAGGCTAACCCATTGGATATTTGTCCTTTGGTTCTAGCGAAATAAAGGTACATATCATAAAGGATTCCTGTCGAATCGCCTACCTCGATATTGCGATACCGGCGATCATATTGACCATCACTATATTTCAAGCCTTTCCCACCATCATAGTAATCGGTATAACAATAATCTCCCTGTGTGCCATACGTTTCACTACTGTCTAAGCCTGAAGTACAATAAATTTGCGAAAGATCTTCAAAATTTCGCACCACCAATACTTTATCGGCATACAGATAATCTGTGCATCCTGCCATGTCAAAAACTCCTTTTTCATGAATTTAAGTGAGCTACACCATGTAACTCACCTCTTTTCTATTGGACATTGGGATTTTCCACCTCATCATCGTTTTCGATCTTATCTTTCGGTATAATTTCTGTTTGTTGAGTTTCATATCGGCGAATATAATAATCTTCTCTCGATTCACTCAAATATAAAACTTTATATATTCCTTGGTTATCACTTTTCCATTTGCCACTATGGTTATCTTGTAGCAATTCTTTAGGCACATGAAGGCGAATGTGATCCTCATCCCCTTTCCGATGGAACCACCCATCGGAATACATGCTTCGATCTCGGAATAATCCTTTTTTATTGCTTTTGAACTTTTTGCTCTCGGTATCGAAGGTAATTTTTAACTTGCCTTTTCGATTCGTTACATAACCACCCGAACGAACGAGCAACGACATCGCTTCCCATAGTTGCATGATGAATGCCCCCTACTAATTACAACTTTATAACTACGTGAGTAATCGCATGTCACATTTTACAATCTTTTGTTTACTTTTTAAATAGATAAATTAATTTTTCGTTGTTATTTATTCAAAAAATTTTTTCCTCTGATATAGGTAAGGTCTATTGACCTAAAATGGAAGATCATCATCGGATATATCGATAGGTTGTCCATTATCCGCAAACGGATCGTTCGATTGATTGTTCCGCCCCTGTTGCTTCTGCTGTCCTTGTTGCCCTTGCTGTTTGTTTCCAGAACTGTTCCTGGTATCTAAAAATTGCACATTTTCTGCCTGAACTTCCACCATGGTCACCCGTTTCCCTTCGTCATTTTCAAATTGCCGGGTTTGGATTCGCCCTTCGACCCCTGCCATGCTTCCTTTTCCGAGATAGGTGGCGGTATTCTCGGCAATCTTTCGCCATACGGTACACCGAATAAAATCGGCATCATTTTCGCCCTGCTGATTTTTAAATGGGCGATTGACCGCAAGAGTAAAGTTCGCTACGGCCACCCCATTTGGTGTGTAATTCAACTCTGGATCTTTCGTTAATCTTCCTACCAATACTGCTCGATTAATCATTTCATCTTCCTCCTATTAACTAATGAGTTCCCACTGTACGGGCAAAATATAGCCACTATCGGTATGATAATCCCATTCATTATCACATTCCGGGCAATACTTGGCTTCCAGACTGACAGCTTCAGTGTAGGTTGAATCTGGGCGTAGCATGGTGTCCATGTGTCTCCCCATGTTTCGGATACTGCGAGAGCCACATTCTTTACACACATCAGGATTCTTCCATGATACATCTGGAGATCGTACAGTTAGATCTGTACCCACATTGAAATATTTTCGGATTGTAGTACAAGTCGATTTCAATTCTTGGGCTACATGTTGAACACCAAAGGTATTCACTCGGTCTTGCACTGCAAAAAATTCATCTTTTTCCGGCTCTTTCGTGATCCGTAGCTTTTTAATCCATCCATTCAACTCCCGGCGAACATCTTTTTCGGTCCAATTTAACTGATACGCTATGTCGGGAATGCTGTTCCCTTCACTATACAAATACGATAAATCGGTCATGATAATACCCCTTTCGGTTGATCGTGAAAATAGGATTCATACATTTTTTGCAGACGTTTACGGATCCGCATCACTTGATTGCGAGAGATCCCTACCATTTTTCCGGCTTCGGCTCCAGAAGCTCCATTCATTAATGCTCGTACCATCTGTTGATCTCGATCATTTAACAGCTGCAAGAACTGTTCAACATCCATCACCGTACGGTCGTCTACCTCTCCGATCACTTCATGGAGATTCATCGTTTCGCCTATACTGATTTTGGCATCTAAATACTGAACACCCTGTTGGACTAACATATGAGCTTCTTTGACGGTTTCTCTTGTCGCCCGGGGTTCTAAAGAACGAATATACTGGTACAACGATTCAAAGCTTTCACGCTCTAAATTGTTTTTAACGATATAATTTCGCCAACGAAAAACGGTGGTCCGAACTTTCACTTGTTCGGGAGAACGCTCTACGGCTGAACGGATCGCAATCGCAATCGCTGATTTGGCTTTCATCGATGGTTGTTCTTCCTTCCACCAGTTCACTAGTGCTTCATATCCAATCTGTACGAGATCTTCTTGCTCCATCGCCTTTAACGCCAGAGCACCACCGCCATATCTGCGAGCAGTGCTCCGAATAAAAGGCTTATGCTTTTGAACAAACTCGGTTAATTCGTCTGGCATTCGCTCTCACGCAATTCTTTCGCTTTCTGAAGAATCTCGCCTAGAGAAGCACCAGTGGTTTCTTGAATTTCTCGAATCTCTTGCTCGGTTTGTTGAATGCCTTCCATCATTCTTTCTTCCTTTCTTTATTTGATTTTATATACTGATCCATGTTGCCGATCTACAATTAATGCTCCTAAGTCCTCGGTTATTCGATATTTCTCCCGGAGTTTTTGCACAAGGTTTTCCTCCTGGGTTCTAAGATCTTCTTCTCTGCCTTCAAATTCTTCTTCTAATTTGGTTTGCATGAGTTTCGCTAATTGTTCTTGACGTTCCTCTTTAACTTCTTCCAATTCATGTTTTTGACGATCCAGTTGACGGAAGGCGGTATGCAATCCCTCATCCATATCACAAACATGCACTGGCTTTTCACCAAACATAAATTCAAAGAAATCCATAATCCCTTCATTTTTCCGTTCCATACAAATCTCCTTTCAGTTGATTGCCCTAAAATTAACTATCTGTTAATTTCTAAGTCCATATTACAACTTTTTGTTTAATTTTAAAAGGATAAATTAAGGAAAAGTTAAGTGAATAGATGGAAAGACCTTTTTTTGCAAAAAATTATTTAACTTTTCCTTGTTTCTTCCTTTCTTCCTTTCTTTCTTTATTAATGAATAAACAAAAAGATAACTGTTTGGTAAAAACAGTTATCCAAAAAATAAATAAATTAATCCTCTCGAAACAAATACTGCTATGAGTATCCCTAATACTGTTATAATTACCGAACGGAATATAGCTACCCAAAAATTGTGAGATTCTATTGTTTCCCTAGTATATATATTCGCTTTACTTTTCTCAGCAGGCAACATTTCTTCTACTAAACGTACTATTAATTTTTCAGTTTCAACTGATAACCAAGCAATATCTGCAACATTTACCATTAAAATTTCTTCTTCAGATGTTTTATTTTTGAAAGCTTCTTTTAAATTTTCAATATCTTTTTTCAAATTTTCATCTTTTATAAAACGTGAAAGCTTATTGAATTCTAAAAAGACTTCGTTTCCTAAATATATAAATTCATATTTACCAGAAAACTTTTCAATATTCGATTCTAATACTTTTTTATTTAATTCGTTATTCTTTTCTTGTAAACGAATAATAGAATCATTAAATACATTAAATCTATTTTCTAGGTTTAATTTCGATAATTCTCTTTCATAATCAGTTTTTCTTTTAAAACGATCTGCGAATAAGTTAATTATTAAGACTATTAAAGTAGTTACAGCTATTAGGTAACTAGATGGATTGGTAAAGAAATCACTCATCGTTATTTTTCCTTTCTTAGTTATTACTGAAAAAATATACTTAAAATGACCGCAAATATTACTACAATTAAGGCATTGATTAAACTCGAAGTGAAGCTATTGATTTTAGTCGTAGATTTACTATTCTTTGTGCTTTCATAAATTATCTCATCCATATTTTTGACGACTAAGTTAGATAGATTGAAGAAAATAGTAGATAAGTTATTTACTTCTTGAATTACTTCGTTTCTTTTATATCCTTTTCCATTAAGCTTTTCAAATTCTTTTATACCATTATTAATCCGACTTTTTAGTTCACCATTAACAAAGGGATGCAATTTGTTTAGCTCTGCCAATACGTTTCCCATTGCATGTAAAGCTCTTTCCCCATCAAAGTCATTTAATCTATTCTTTGATTCAAGAACCGCATGCCTCATCTCTCTAGCATTTTCTTCTATATGTTTTACTGAGCCATGTATGAGCTCGATTTTGTAATCAATTTGTATTTTATTAATTTCTTTTCTAAATTCACTTTGTCTTTTTAAGTAATCAGCGATTAAGTTAATACCTAGAACAATCAAAGTTACTAAGGGTACAATATAATTACCTGGATCTGAGAAGAAATTCACAAAATCATTATTCATTTAAACCACTTCCCCCAAAGAGTACGACCTGCCATTTTGCCAACCACTCTTCTTTGCACCCTCTTGCCTACCTTTCCTTTTTTTACTGCGTTTACATCCCCCAGAATTTTAGCGAAAAAATACATCATTTTCCGAATATCATTAATTTTCATCTTTTCGACTCCTTCATGTGTAATATTGTTTACGTTGTGCCTTCAAGATTTGCCCAGGTGTTTCGATTACATACCCAATGAATACCGCTATAACTCATTTTATATTCTCTGGACAATGAAGCTTTGCTCTGTCCCTCAGCAAACTTTTGTCGGATTTCAACTACTTCTTCCTCGGTCAATTTCTTTCGCTTATCTCCTTTTTTCTTTTCTTTAGGTTCTTCTGGAATGATTTCACTTCGGATCTCGTACCAACGTTTGATCGTATTTTCTTTGACCTGTTTTTCTGTGCCATCTGCTTTTTTCACAACAATGGTTCCATCTGTATGATACTGAACGATTGCTTCATTTCCGTTCCGTTTGTGTGTTGCGTTAAATTGTTGCATGATGATTGCCCCCTCATTGATTTGTTAACCTTTTGTTAATTTCTAAGTATATCGTATCTCGCTTTTTCTTCGCTTCATAGTCGTTTATTGGAATTTTTTTAGAAGAAAGGGAGAATTTATCTCCCTCGTTTATGCGAAGATGATCGCTGCACCGCCATGAACTTCGCAAGCATGAACCTGCACCTGCTCAGTCAAAGGATGAATGTATTCAATCTCGCTTTCATTGACCGACAAGACTTTCACCGCCCAACGCTGGGCTTGAAAGTCGATCTCTTGATTTCCTTCAACAATGATGATGTTTTCAATTTCAGTATTAGCCATAATAACCTTCTTTCTTTTGATTTATTTCGCAGTCAGCGTACACCGCATTTTATTCAGTTTAAAGTCTTTTTTTAACAAAAAGTTAATTTTATATCAGATCTTCCAGATCCACCAATTTGCTATCCATTGCATTTTCTAAAGCTTCATCAAACTCTTCTCCTTCCAAACCAAGATCCATTAAGGCTTCCATGATTTCTGATTTGATCCTTTTTTGCTCGGTTTCTTCTAATTGCGTGATATACATGATGATTTCCCCTCTCTCGATTTAATGTACGTTCATCGTATCTCGCACAATCTTCGCTTCATAGTCGTTTAATTAACTTTTTGTTAATTTTTTAGGTAAAAAAAGAGAGAGAACAACCCTCTCTTAAATCTCGGTAGATATTGCCCTTCCTTGATCGGTATTGATCTTCCATCCCTCGGTCATTAAGGTGATCCCTAATTTCTCATAATCAAAATACATTTCTAAATGATCCGGCACTTGCATGACTTCCAATTCATCAATCGCTGCTCGCCCGAGATCTTCCTCGGTATATACATCATCCAGAATGATATGAGTTTCATTATCGATCACGAGCTTGGTATCTTCAATATCTCCAATCGTGGCATACACTAACATGAAATCTTGCAGGGTATGTCCTTGGGCTATCATGGTTTCAAAGTAATGAGCCAGATCGTTTAATTCTTTCATTCCTTCTTCGGAAAGCTCATTATAGAGATATTTGAGATCTTCATGCACTGATATATCCATGACTTCAAATTCATCCCCGAACTCGCAAATATCCTCGGCCTGTTCCATTAACTCCTGTTCGACTTCCTGGGCTTCTTCTGGGCTTACCGGAAGGTCTACCCATTGACCGATTAATCTCCCTGCGTTGTAGGCTCCTAAATGTCCGATCCAGATGCTTAACATAATTCATTTCCCCTTTGATTGATGTAATTTGTTAACCTTTCGTTAACTTTCTAAATTCATCGTACATTAACAAAAAGTTAAGTTAAAGTCTTTTTATACAATTTTTTGTTAATTTTTCGCCATAAAAAAATCCCTTGCTCCAGGCAAAGGATGTTACTCTTTATGAAAATCCACTTGTAATTTAGCCCTATATCGTTTTCGAGTTGAATCTCGGAAAAATACGTTAATCTTCTTCTTTTTTAACCCATCACGTAAAAACTGTTCTTTAATAAGAGAATAATCCAATATCGCTTCTTTCTGTTCCCCGGGATTTAACAGCCCTTTTACCTCATGAGATCCATCTGCAAAGGCAATCCATTGTTTTTTCTTTGTCTCTACGGAACAGGCTTCTACGGTGAAAGGCATTTCTCCTATATTAATAATTTTCGCACTGATTTTCTTGTCGTAGATTTGCCCATTTGATGAGACATAATGAGCAATATCCGCTTTCACATGGGCGAGTGGTTTTCTTCTTCTTCTCGCCAAATACAGAGCAACGATGACCGCTGCTAACGTTCCAATAGCTGAAAACCAATCCGTCAGCGAACCTATATCATAGGTGATTTGCGTAAAGATCATTGATTTATCTCTCCTGTATGTTCGTTTCTACAATGCACAAAAAGACCGCCCGTAGGCGATCTCTTTCCTCTCTTATCGAGAGACAGAAAACCGATGGAATGAGTTTTTGTTTAATCTTTTCCCTTTAATATGACTGTGCGTTTCTTCTGTCTGCATAGTTATATGATTAAGTTCAAAAATCTCATGCTGATTATACTGTTCTAACTTTGATAATTTCTTCATGATTTCTTCTTGATTTTCTAAAATGCGATGTAGTGTTTCTTCTGTGATAGCCACATCAATACCTCCTATACAATATTGCCCCCAAAGTGTTACATGCATATCGTACAGGCTACTTCCAATTTTGACCAGTTCTAATATATCATTATTCGTTGTTTTTTTCGGCTTCTTGTAATTCCTCTAAATACCTTTCCATTGCCTTTTCTACTAATTCATAGGTAGGGATGTCATAACGGAGAGAAACCATACGATACTCTTTATACAACGCTTCGGAAATCGTGAGGTTCGTCTTTGTTCGCTGTACTCGGTCTGTATTTCTGGAAGGGAGTAAGGAATCTTTCTTGGTTTCTTGATCTTCTTCTTCATTTCTCTCATGATTTAACGATTCTATGACTTCTTTCTTTGCTTCTTGTGATTTCTCTGGATCACTACTTTTATTTTTCTTTCCTAGCATGTCTCTAAAATCATTTTCTTTGGACAACTGCTTTCAACTCCTTCACAAAAGATTGATAAGTTTCTAATGCTTCTCGATCTAATTTCGTATGATCGGTCACCCCAGAGATCGAAAACTCTTTAATCCGGCTTTTCCGGCGAATAACCGTTTCAAACACCCGATCGGCATAATCGGTACGTGCTTGCTCTAAGATGGCCTTATCCAGACTGGCTCGAGCATCAAGCATACTCGTTAAAATCCCTGCCATTTTGAGATCTGGGTTTGCTCGGTCTACGACTTCTGCGAGGATCTCTAAGTACCTATCCAACGCATCATAGCAAAACGGATCACTCTGCAGCAGTACCACCGCATAGTCGGATGCCGTCAAGCCATTCAAGGTTTGATCGCCAACATTGGGAGGGAGATCAATGACAATATAATCATAGTCATTTTTGACACTCTCAATTGTTTCACGCAACACATGAAAAGAAGTCTCTGTATCCCCTTGATGCCAGTATTGAGAGACATATCGAGAAAACGTCACCAGATGATCCTCAGCTGGCAAGACATGCAAGTTCTCATGCACCGGGTATATGTACGGTTTGGGATCTCGTTCTTGGCAGGCTTCAAGTATAGATTTTCCCGTAAAATTATAGATATTTTCCCCGGTAAGCATGGCTGTGAGATTTCCCTGAGAATCAAAATCAATGGCTAACACTTTGGCATCTTTGGCTAATAGGTAAGACGTAATGGAGGTGGTGGTGGTCTTTCCCACCCCTCCTTTTTGAATCCCAAATGATATGGTGATGCCCATCGACATTGCCACCTCCTTGCCTTTCTGTGCAATTTTAAGAATATGAATGAGGGTTAGATCCTCCAAAGATATACAAACGACACAGGTTCCTACTCATTTAAAAATTGATCCACTGCCTGAGCCTTTCGTTTTTCACGTTCGGCAAGCATAGATTCAAATGTCTTTCGGCTATCCTCTGATACCTCGGATGAACCCTCGACATACTTCTGTTCCATCCACTTTGGAATAATATCTCTGGTATTCTCTGTGTTATGCACTTCTTGATTCTCTGGGTGAGATCCTTCTTCTACCTTGCCATAATATGACCGGCGAAGATATGCCGAAAAGTCACGAATTTGTTTCTGTTGAAAAACATTACTTAATACACCGATGAATTGCGTTTCGGTTAAAAGATTTAATTCATGAAATTCTGATATAGATTCCAGATAATCATCCGTCAATCGATCATGATTTTTTAATAACCATCCTTGGAGTTTTTCTCCAAAGTTATAGTTTTGAATCTTCTTACTGATGGATTGATTATTTAATTTAGTATTATTAATTCTAGTATTATTAGATCTAGTATTATTACGTGGACTTTTTGACCAGTCTTGATTGGACAAATCTTCTTCTCTTGATTGGACATTTTGACCACTCTGGATGTGACGGGGTTTTTCGTCATTTTTAACGCTAGAACCCCCGTCATTATCAGATTGGTCATTTTGTCCACTCTTGTTTTTCTTTTCTTGCAGTTGAAATAAATCATAAATGCTATTGGTGATTTTGTAATAGGTTTTGGCAGGTAATCCTTGTCTCTTTTTCTCGATCAATCCCAATTTCTCTAAGCGAGTAATCGCCCGAGAAGCTGTCTTTTGTTGAATGGTTGTATTTCTCTCCAGATTTTCATATGTACAAAAGAACATGCCTTCGTCTGTTAATTCATTTCGATCTTTCCAATACTTAAACAGGCTTACTAATTCCGAATAAATAACAGCTTCGTTTAATCCAATCTCATGAGCAAGCTGCTTATTGACCACAATGCTCCCGTCTGCTCGTAATAAATCTAAAATGTCCATAAAAAAGCCCTCCTACATCATTTGCAAAAAACAAATGGTAGAAAGACCGCCCCGAGATTATATTCGCACGTTAATTTTGATATTACGAACCAAACCCTTGCATATTTTTATGTAAGCAGGGTATAATAACATCAAATACGTTTTGTGCGAAAGACCTTCTCGTGGTTGGGGTGGTCTTTCATCCGTAGCCCAGAGTTCCCGCTCTGGGCTTGTTTTTTGTTTATTTTTAATTGTACTCGTTTGCATTTCAATTATCAATAAGATTCTGTTAACATTTTGTTGTTTTCCCTTCTCCTGTTTCCCCAGATCCTCGAAAGCATTTATGCACCCCCTCTATCATTCCCGAAAAACCCGAAAATATTATGTTAACTAAAAGAAATAGCATTTATACATACCTTTTTCCCGTTTTATCAATGATAAATGAGATAAATGTATAAAAAAAGTTCTTCTCATCAAAGAGAAGAACTCCGGTGTATATAGAAGAATCCTTATTTAACAGGCTTTTTCCGTTAACCGTAGTTTACGTAATGTGTATTATCGGCAGTAGTCTCTACTCACCCATTGTATAAACATTCAAGTGATTAATAAAACCAACTTCACATTTTCTTAAGTTGGTTATTTTATTAATTCAGCTTGATTATACCATAGGATTTTTAGATAAAAAGGTACGGTAAATATAATTGTATACTTCCTGCTCAGGGGCTTCATGAAAATAGCTATCCACAATCAAATCCGTAATCTTATCTGTGCGAGTATCTTGGAGACCTTGAACGCCCAAAGCATCCTCTAACGCACGAAACGCCTCCAATTCACTCTGTACAATATCTTCCCCTGGATCTTCCTCCACCCCTTCGTGTTCTTTACGGAGTGACCGTCTCGCTGCTTCAATATACTGTTCAATGGCATGGTTGATCGTTTGATACTTAGCATCACTTCTAATCTTCACAAATCCCACAGAATCCAAACGGGCGTGTACATCTTCTTTCCAGAGCAATTTGGCTCCCGGGTGGTCCACATTCCGGAGTTTGTGATCGAGGATCAACCGATTTAACCGTTGGCGGTTGATCCCCAATAGATCCATTGCTTCTTGGTACGAATAACAATGCTCCCGGATGGTCTGTTCGAGTTCTTGTAATTCCATCATTACCCCTCTTTCCTTTCCGGGAGATCGAATCGGATCACTTTATAAGCGATCAGAGCAAACACTACGCCCGTTAATCCGAGTACCACTTTGTTCATCACCGTAATATGGTTCCAGTCCATCGTGTACAAATACAGTACCGTGGCAAAGACAAACAGCTTTTCTTTGGTAAATACTTCTCGTAGTAATGGTTTCATGATATATTGTGATTAAGGAATAGGGGGAGAAGTTCTCCCCCACTTGGTTTAGTAACGCTTCCTCTTTCGCCGAGAGGGGCGTTTTTTCTTTTTCCGCTCTTTTTTCTCTTGAATATCTAGCCATGTACTATAAATCATGAAGATGGCTAACAGAGAAGCAAGAACGTTTCGTAATTCCTCAATCACTCTTTCCTCACCTCCTTTCTCTATTATTATCGTATCAAAGGCATATACAAATGTCTACCGTTTATATGTAATAAAATGGAATTTCTTTATGATTATTTTCTATTCATGAACTTTTTTCTTGCTTTAACTAACATAGTTCATTTACTATGTAAGTACACAGAGAGTGATCATCTATCACATCCCCTTAGTTACGCGCATATATCAAAAAAGACCGAACGCATCCCCATACGTTCGGCCCTGGCAACAAATAACGACCCTTCAAAGGGGTT
>NZ_JBQOJA010000022.1:0-51371 GCF_054971385.1 Marinococcus tarijensis
GGTGGCTCGAGACGGAATCGAACCGCCGACACGAGGATTTTCAGTCCACTGCTCTACCGACTGAGCTATCGAGCCATGCTAAAAGGAATACTTTTGCTTAATTGATGCTCTTGCTTTTAGAGCCATTGTCCTTACCCTCATCCTTTGCTTATTCGATGAAGCAATTCGGGACGGACAACTCGCAGAAGCTTTGCTTGTTGCTCTACCGACTGAGCTGCCTGGCCATGAGTAAATCAGGAAAATAAAATGGCGGGCCTGACGGGATTTGAACCCGCGATCTCCTGCGTGACAGGCAGGCATGTTAACCACTACACCACAGGCCCTTTTTAAAAAGAATACACTGCGAATCTTATCGTCTGCTGCTTTCGTTCGCTGCAGTCACGTACGCTTTGTACGCTCCTTTGCTCTCTCCCTGGCATCCTCAACCTTCTGGTGTCTTCTTTCCAAAAATGAGTAAGGGGAATACACTGCGAATCAGTTCTGTTCATTTTCTGCTTGATAAGAAAATGGTGACCCGTACGGGATTCGAACCCGTGTTACCGCCGTGAAAGGGCGGTGTCTTAACCACTTGACCAACGGGCCTTTCATGGTGAGCCATGGAGGATTCGAACCTCCGACCCTCTGATTAAAAGTCAGATGCTCTACCAACTGAGCTAATGGCTCCTGATACGAAGAAATTGCCGTTGTGGATAACGACAACATGAGTAATATTATCACGTCACAGATGCAATTTCAACTAGTTTTATTTGAAAAAAATGATTAGTTGAAAAAAGCATCCGCCTTTATGGCAGATGCTTAGTGGTTTTTATTGGATCGCCCATACACCACGGACCATATTTGTCTGATTCCGGTCCGGCCCTACCGAGAAAATGCTGATAGGAATGTTGGTCAGCTGGGAGATACGTTCAATGTAATGGCGGGCGTTTACCGGGAGATCGCCGAGCGACGAAGCACCGGTGATGTCTTCTGTCCAGCCTGGCAGTTCTTCATAAATCGGCTCACACTCCGCGAGCACCTTCAGGCTTGCAGGAAATTCTTCCATAATCTCTCCGCGGTATCTGTAGGCCTTGCATATTTTTAGTGTTTCAATACCAGTCAGCACATCAATGGAATTTAAGGATAAATCGGTAATACCACTCACTCTGCGTGCATGACGCACAACGACGCTGTCAAACCAGCCCACACGGCGGGGCCGGCCGGTAGTGGTTCCGTACTCGTTTCCGACTTCACGAATCTGCTCCCCGGTTTCGTCAGACAGCTCTGTCGGGAACGGGCCGTCGCCCACACGGGTCGTATATGCTTTGGAAACGCCCACCACATGCTGAATTTTGGAAGGTCCTACCCCTGAACCGATGGTCACGCCGCCAGCGATAGGGTTTGAGGAAGTGACAAATGGATATGTGCCCTGATCGATATCAAGCATAACGCCCTGCGCTCCTTCAAACAGCACCCGGCGTCCTTTATCGATCGCTTCATTCAGCTCCACCGACGTATCACAGACGTACTTCGCAAAAAACTGGCCGTATTCGTAGTATTCATCCAGGATGTCTTCAAGCTCAAAACCTTCTGCGTCATACATTCTTTCGAGCAGGCGGTTCTTTTCTTTCAAATTCCGCGAAAGCTTCTCACGGAATTCGTCTTTATCCAGAAGATCCGCAATACGGATGCCAACACGTGCAGCTTTGTCCATATAAGCCGGGCCAATGCCTTTACGGGTTGTTCCAATTTTATTTGTACCTTTGCTGTCTTCCTCCACAGCGTCGAGACGCAGATGGTACGGAAGAATAACATGGGCACGGTTGCTGATACGAAGGTTGCTTGTATCCACCCCGCGCTCATGCAGATACTCCAGTTCTTCGACAAGCGCTTTTGGATCAATCACCATTCCGTTTCCGATGACACACGTTTTATTATCATAAAAAATTCCGGAGGGGATCAAATGCAGCTTGTATTTAGTCCCTCCAAAGACAATCGTATGACCTGCGTTATTTCCACCCTGGTAACGGGCCACAACCTCTGCGTTTTCTGATAAGTAATCTGTTATTTTTCCTTTTCCTTCGTCTCCCCACTGAGTTCCCACAATTACTATTGACGACACAGCGTCCACCTCCACAATCTCTCCTGCCGGCACCTTAGGCATATTTTTCTTGCTTATTCGATAACGTTTACTTGGCTTCATCTAAAATTTTCATGTACGAATTTTATTATGGAGAAAATCCCTTAGATAGTCTATCAACCACGGCACATAAAGTCAATAAAACACGAACATTAAAAGTTTTATACGCTTAATTTGTTCGCTTATACAAAAAGCCCGGAGCCTAAGCTCCGGGCGGAATTTGATTATCATCATGCCGCCGGTCCAGATTAACGAATTTATTATATTCCTTAATAAAAGCGAGCTCGGCCGTACCAACCGGGCCGTTACGCTGCTTGGCAATAATAATTTCAATGATATTCTGGTTTTCGGATTCCTGGTCATAGTAATCATCCCGGTATAAAAACGACACAATATCTGCATCCTGCTCAATACTGCCGGATTCCCTTAAATCAGACATCATCGGCCGTTTGTCCTGCCTGGACTCCACCCCGCGGGAAAGCTGGGAGAGCGCAATTACCGGGACATTAAGTTCACGGGCGAGGGCTTTTAAATTACGGGAGATTTCCGAAACTTCCTGCTGGCGGCTCTCCCCACCTCTGCTGCTTCCCTGGATCAGCTGCAGATAGTCGATTAAAATCATTCCAATACCCCGCTCCTGCTTCAGACGAAGGCATTTCGCGCGTATATCGTTCACCCGGATGCCCGGGGAATCATCAATAAAAATGCCGGCCGAAGACAAGCTTCCCATCGCCATCGTCAACTTTTCCCAGTCCTCCTCCTGCAGCGCACCAGTACGGAGACGGTTAGCATCAATGTTTCCTTCCGCACAGAGCATCCGCTGTACAAGCTGGGCAGCCCCCATCTCCAGGCTGAAGATTGCCACATTTTCCTCGGTTTTTGTCGCAATGTTCTGGGCAATGTTTAAGGCAAAGGCTGTTTTCCCCATCGAAGGCCTGGCAGCCACAATCACTAAATCACTGCGCTGAAATCCCGCAGTCATATGGTCAAGTTCGGCAAAGCCGCTCGCGATTCCGGTCACATCATTTTCCCGGTTCTGCAGCATTTCAATATTGTCATATGTTTCAATGAGTACATCTTTAATGGAAACGAAAGCAGACGAACGACGCTCCTGCGATACTTCCATTATGGTTTTTTCAGCTTCGTTAAGTACTTCTTCTACATCATGTTCCCCGCTGTAGCCTTCATTCACTATGTTAGTTGCTGCCCGTATCAGCCGCCGCAGCAGGGACTTACTGTATACGCCCTGACTGTAATAACCAACGTTGGCCGCTGTCGGTACAGCATTTGCCAGATCGGTAAGATAAGAAAGACCGCCGATTTCTTCTAGCACCTGTTTTGCCTGCAGTTCTGTGCTGACCGTAATAAGATCAACCGGCTCTCCCCGTTCAGACAGTTCAATCATCGTATTAAAAATACGCTGATGCGACTGACGATAGAAATCCTCCGGCATCAAATGCTCTGTGGCAGTAATGAGTGCTTCACCCTCTAAAAAGACAGCACCTAAAACAGCCTGTTCTGCTTCAATATTCTGCGGGGGGACCCGTTCTGTGAAAATATCATTCATTGCTTTCACCTCTATAGAACGTGTTGAAAAAAGAGCCTGGTTCTTACCCTCTGTTTATGACGGGGAAACAGGCTCTTTATTCATCCACGCAGCTGTTACTCTTCCGTCACGTGTACGTTTACGACAGCTGTGACTTCAGGATGAATCTTGATTGGTACTTTGGTGTAGCCAAGTGAACGAATTGGCTGGTCGATTTCTATTTTACGTTTATCCACTTTCATATTCATGCTTTTCAGCTTTTCAGCAATCTGTTTTGTGGAAACCGCTCCGAACAGACGGCCGCCTTCTCCTGCTTTGGCAGTAAGCTCTACGTCTGTTTTTTCAAGCTGCTCCTTAAACTCCTTCGCCTGCTCAAGCTCTTCCTGCTCACGTTCTTTTTGCTTTTTCTGCGTAGCTTCCAGATCCCGCAGATTGCCTTTGCTCGCTTCCACGGCAAGGTTTTTCTTTAGCAAATAGTTTCTGGCGTACCCTTCAGATACGTCTGCAACTTCACCTTTTTTTCCCTGGCCTTTTACGTCTTGTTTCAGTATGACTTTCATTCGGATGTGCCCCCTTGCAAATATTCATCAATGGCCTGCTTCAGGCGTTTTTCCGCTTCTTCAATCGTAGTATCGGTCAGCTGCGTTGCCGCGTTCGTTAAATGACCGCCTCCGCCTAAAGCTTCCATTATTAACTGCACGTTCACTTCGCCAAGCGAACGGGCGCTTATACTAATTTTATCATCCTGACGCTTAGATATCACAAACGAACCTTTGATGTCATTCATCGTAAGCAGCGTGTCCGCTGCCTGGGCGATTAAAATCTGCCCGTACATTTCGTCTTCCGCAGCAGCAGCAACAGCCATGCCATCACGGTATACTTCCGCCCGTTCAATAAGGTGGGACCGCTCCACGTACTGGTCGAGATCTTCTTTTAACAGCATCTGCACCATAGTCGTATCGGCCCCGTGCATTTTTAAGAATGAGGCTGCATCGAACGTTCTCGACCCCGTCCGGATGGCGAAGCTTTTCGTATCCACAATAATGCCTGCAAGCATGGCCGTTGCTTCGAGCACATCCATGCTGAGCTTTTTCGGCTGATACTCCAGAAGCTCCGTTACAAGCTCGGCGGTGGATGAAGCGTACGGCTCCATGTATACAAGCACCGGATCTTCAATGAACTCTTCTCCCCGGCGGTGATGATCAAGAACAATCGTACGGTTCACGCGGTCAATCAGCCGCGGCTCAATAACCATGGATGGTTTGTGTGTATCCACGACGACGAGCAGCGTATGCTTTGTCACTTCGTCCATGGCTTCTGAAGGTGTAATAAACTGAGACCACAGGTATTCATGGTTTTCGATTTCCTCCATCAGCTTTTTCACGTCCGGATTAATTTCATTCGGGTCCACGACAACATACGCGTCTGTATTGTTTACTTCAGCGATCTTAAGCACGCCAATCGCAGCACCAATAGCGTCCATATCCGGATTTTTATGACCCATCACAATGACCTGGTCGCTTTCGAGAACAAAATCCCGCAGGGCGTGGGAAATAACCCTGGCGCGCACCCGGGTACGCTTTTCAACAGCGTTGGACTTCCCGCCGTAAAAGCGTACTTTCCCGTTCGCATCCTTGATGGCTACCTGGTCTCCGCCGCGTCCGAGTGCGAGATCGAGACTGGACTGGGCGAGCGAACCAAGCTCCTGCAAAGACGGCTCCCCCGCTCCGATACCGATACTCAGGGTGATGGTCACCTTCTCTTTACTCGTAATATCACGTACGTAATCGAGCAGTTCAAATTTCGTCTGCTCAAGATGATCGAGGGCATCCTGATTCATGATAGCCATAAACCGGTCCACAGCGATGCTGCGCAGTAAAATGTCATGATCCCCCGCCCACTCATTCAAAGCGGTAGTCACATGACTCATCAGCCGGCTTCGCGTCTGATCATCCATGCCCTGGGTAACCTCGGTGAAATTATCTAAATAAATAAATGCAATGACAGATTTCTCTTTTTGGTACATTGCCTGAATATCTGTTGTTTCAGTCATATCAAAGAAATACAGCAGCCGCTCTTCGCTGTGAATATACACGGTATAATGACGATTTCTCATTGTTAAGTGTATTTCGCTTTCCCCCTGCTTAATAGCTGCAGCCAGACGTTCAGATACAGTACTGATCGGCTTTCCCATAAATTCCTTCGGCAAATAGGAACGGATGAAGGGGTTCGCCCACTGCACTTGATAATTTTTATCATACAAAAGGATGCCGATAGGCATTTCGGTAACCGCTTCCTCCCCCGCCTTGTTCACACGGTGGGTCAGCGTAGATATATACCGTTCAAGCTCTTTTTCAAATGAGCGCTCCGCCTGGATAACATAAATAGCCAAAGCTCCGAGCAGGACAAACCCTACAGCCCCTATTTCCCATTGAAACCAGGTGAGAAAGGCAAGTGCTATTCCGGCTAGTATGAACAATCCGACGATATGATAGCCGTACCACCGCCGTATTAAAAACTTCGGCATGTAACTCAACCCCTACTTCGTGTCGGTTTGAATGCGTTGCTTCAAATTTAGACCTAAATCTATTATACCTAAAATGCGGGCCAAAAATAATGCTATTGTTGATAATAATATACTCCCGACGATAATGAGAACCCCGTAGTATTTCGGATAGGATTTAGCATGCAGAAAATAAAAGATCACGGTAAAGCCCTGAATCGCCACAGCCAGTTCCAAAAGAGGAAAAAGATTCATAACAACAATATACATAGCCGTTCCTTCTTCAAGCCCAATCAAAATAAATATGGAACCGGTCAAATAATACCATATGAGAGACCTCGGAAAATTCCAGTTTCGAAAAGCCGGAAACTGCTGGTAATCCATCCGGACACGCTTTAAGATAACATGGGCGAACACCTGGGTTATAAATGAAAGAATAATGCCTGTACCAATAAGGAGCACCGGACCGATGTATTGAATCAGTGTGACCATCTCTGCTAAGGCATCCAGGTTCGAGGTATTCTGATCAATACTCTCCATCATGCTTCTCGCCTGGGAAATAGAGTCATTCAGTGTTTGCTGGATTAATTGGATCGGATCAATGTTAAACAGAAGAACCGAACTTAAATAAAATAAAACCAGGCCGATGATATAAGCCACGGTCCCTGCAGCAAAAACGGCAAAAGCCGGCTTCTTTTGATGAATAAGCGCACCTGCTGCAATGCCCCCAAGACCGAAAATCAAAGCAGTCGGAAAACCAATACCGCCCGTAAACAAAGTCGCAAGCAGTGCACAGACGATAAACATAAAAATGCCCGGCTTCCATCCGTTTCTTGCCACAAAAATAATAAACGGAAGCGGCATCGCTATCGTTAATATACCGCCCACGACCGGTACAAAAATCAACAGCAGCACCAGCACCAGGAAAATAGCACTAAAGACGGCTGCTTCTGCGACACTTCTAGCATTTTTCACTTCACGTTCACCTCATTTACAAAGGCAGTCAAATAAATGTACAGCAGCCGCCCGATCGCTTTCACTCCCACATTATCCCAGTGCTGCCTTTATTTCTTCGTATTCATGGAAATTCCATTCGTTCATTTTAGCTTATTCCCTTTCAAAAAGAAAGACGAACAGCCGAATAGTCAAAGGCTGTTCATATCTAAAAAACGCTGACTTCCGTCAGCGCCTTATTTCGTTTATTTATCTGCGGCAGAACTTCTGTTTATTCCTCATTTGGCAGCTTGAAAGAAGAATCATTTGGTATTTCCGCTTCTATGTTTTCATCTTTGGCCTGAGTATTATCCTGCTTCAATTCTTCAAGCTGTTTATTAATTTTCGTAATATAAGACTGAATGTCCATATGAAAACCTCCTTTCCGGTATATAAAACGCTTTAACAATTACTCCATTTATACCCCGGGGAGGGAGGGGACTAAACATCCAGCCAGTCTCCACACAATAAAACACCCTTTCCCGGGCATAAGACCTGGAAAAGGGTGTTTAAATGTTTCCCTTACTGCTCGCGCACAAAAGGAAGCAATGCTACGTGACGGGAACGCTTGATAGCGCGGGTCAGCTTACGCTGATATTTCGCGCTCGTACCAGTTACGCGGCGTGGAAGAATCTTCCCTCTTTCTGAAATAAACTTCTTCAAGAGTTCAGTATCTTTGTAATCGATATGAGTAATTTTGTTTACTGTGAAGTAACAAACTTTCCGTCTTTTTCCTCTACGACGTGCTGCTGCTGCCATTGTTTATCCTCCTTTATAAAAGATTGTTTATGCTCTCAGGGGTTTTAGAATGGCAAATCGTCATCTGAAATGTCGATTGGCTGCCCGTTATCCGAAAACGGATCATCGTTTAAATTAGACGAGTCGCGATTTTGCTGGCCTGAACCTGAGCTCTGGCTGTTCTGCTGCTGAGAATAGCCGCCTCCCTGCGAAGAACCTCCGCCTCCGGACGCTCCGCGCGGTTCAAGGAACTGCACGCTCTCCGCCTGAACTTCTACTACCGTTACACGACGGCCTTCCTGGTTTTCATAGCTCCGGCTCTGCATACGTCCATCCACACCGGCCAGGCTGCCTTTTTTCAAGTAATTGGCCACATTTTCTGCCTGCTTCCGCCAAATGACGCAGTTAAGAAAGTCTGCTTCGCGTTCGCCCTGCTGGTTGGTAAATGGACGATTTACCGCAATGCGAAAGTTAGCGACTGCTACGCCGTTCGGGGTATAACGCAGATCAGGGTCCGCGGTCAGCCGACCGACTAACACGACACGATTTATCATTTAAACCCCTCCTGATTGTTAATGAAATTAGTCGTCGTTACGAACAACTAAGTGGCGGATTACGTTATCATCGATTTTAACCAGACGGTCAAATTCGTTGGTAGCGTCCGCGGTGCCTTTAATGTAGGTTACAACGTAATACCCGTCACGAAAATCGTTGATTTCGTATGCGAGACGTTTTTTTCCTACTTCGTCTACTTTTTCAATTTCAGCGCCGTTATCCGTTAAGATTTTGTTGTACCGTTCGATTGTGTTTTTGACACCATCTTCGTCAACATTCGGGCTGATAATGTAAAGTACCTCATAATTCCGCATGCTGCGTCACCTCCTTTTGGTCTTCGGCTCTTCTCCGGTGGAAAAGAACAAGGAGCAAAAAACGCTTATCCGTTTTTAACTCGCAAGTTAAAATTATATCAGCTTGAACTGCATTTTACAATATTCCCGAAAGAAAAATTAAACGTTAAAGCGGAAGTGAACGACGTCGCCGTCCTTAACGATATATTCCTTGCCTTCCAGTCTTACCTTGCCTGCTTCTTTGGCGCTGTTCATCGCACCTGCCTGCATCAGGTCCTCGTATCCGACAACCTCGGCACGGATAAAGCCTTTTTCAAAATCACTGTGAATTACCCCGGCTGCCTGGGGAGCTTTTGTATTTTTGCGAATCGTCCAGGCCCTTACCTCCGGCTCGCCTGCGGTGAAATACGTCTGCAGGCCAAGCAGGGAATAAGCCTCCCGGATCAGCTGGTCAAGCCCTGGCTCTTCAATGCCGAGATCCTGAAGAAATTCATTTTTTTCTTCTCCTTCAAGCTCCGCGAGCTCTTCTTCAATTTTCCCCGAGATAACTACAACGCCCGCACCTTCAGCGGCTGCGAATTCTTTGACACGGGAGACGTGCTCATTGTCTTCTTCCTCCATTAAGTCGTCTTCGCTGACGTTGGCGACGTATAATACCGGCTTCATTGTGAGAAGCTGGAAGCCTTTGACGATTTTCAGCTCTTCCTCAGTCCATTCCAGGCTGCGCACGGGCTGCTCTTCTTTCAGTGCTTCGACAATCTTTTCGAGTACCGCATGCTCCTGCATTGCGTCTTTATCCTTGGACTTAGCAAGCTTTGCTACTTTATCGATCCGTTTTTCTGCCGTTTCAAGATCTGCAAGAATTAGTTCCAGGTTAATTACTTCGATGTCATGGATCGGATCTATTTTTCCGGAAACGTGAGTGACGTCATCGCTGTCAAAGCAGCGTACCACGTGGGAAATAGCGTCCACTTCACGGATATGCGAAAGAAATTTATTTCCCAGGCCTTCTCCTTTGCTCGCTCCTTCTACAATCCCGGCGATGTCTGTAAATTCAAATGCGGTAGGAATTGTTTTTTTCGGCTGAAACATAGTTGTTAACTGTTCGAGCCTGCTGTCCGGAACCTCCACAATACCTACGTTCGGGTCGATAGTGCAGAACGGATAGTTGGCAGACTCCGCCCCAGCCTGGGTGATCGCGTTGAACAATGTTGACTTCCCAACGTTTGGAAGTCCGACTATACCTGTAGTTAAAGCCATTTATTATTTCCTTCTTTCTTTCAATTAATATTTCTCTAAACATAACAAAGAGGACAACCGCGGCTGTCCTGAAAAGCAACTCTTTATCGTTAGTATATTGCTTTGAGTATAGTATAATTTCACCTTTGCGACAATAAGAGCGGCTTTAAGGGAATTATTCGAGCACCTTTTTCACCTTTTTACTGAACTCTTTTCTTGGAAGCATAACGCTGTGCCCGCATCCTTCGCATTTAATCCGGATATCGGCGCCCATCCGGATAATTTTCCAGCGATTTACACCACACGGGTGCTGTTTTTTCATTTCCACAATACTATTGATATCAAAAGGCTGCTTTTCCACCATGAGTACCGTTTTCTCCTTTCTTCTCATCTCATCTGAACGATTCGGTACTTTTTATCCTATCGTAATCCGTCAAAAACCTCAATTAAACTATCATCTTCCTGCCCGGGGCGGCTTTTGCTTAAATACGACAGTTATTTTTCCCCAAACGCGGGTATAGTAGGCTAATACAATTTTTTTAGAGAGAATTCTGGAAAGGAGTTATCTGCTATGGGGAAAAAAGCTGTTTCACGTGAAGCCTACCGTACTCACTGCCACGTCAGCATGGATGAGCACGGAAGTGCTGGAGAGCTGGCGGACTGCCTGACCGGTCACATCCGGGAGCGTGTCACAGATGAAGATCTTATCCTCGTCTGTATTGGTACGGACCGCTCTACCGGAGACTCTCTCGGACCTTTAACCGGAAGCAAGCTTCTTGAAAAAAACCCGGAAAACTTTTATATATATGGCACTCTCCAGCACCCGGTCCATGCTGTTAATTTGGAAGAGACGCTCTCCATTATTGAAGCAGAGCACCCGCATGCTTTTATAATCGCTGTGGACGCCTGTCTTGGCTATCTTCAAAATGTAGGAAAAGTTACTTTAAATGAAGGGGGAGTAACTCCGGGAGCTGCCATGAAAAAAAAGCTCCCAATGGTTGGAGATATGCATATTAACGGCATAGTAAACGTCAGCGGAATGGTGGAATATTTTGTCCTGCAGAATACCCGCCTGTACACTATCGACACGATGGCTTCTTTAATAGCAGAAAGCTTTCTTCTCATCGACCAGTCTATATCGAAGCAGCATGTTTTTCAGGAGGGAGAAGCCGTCACCCCTCCGGTAGCTTTTCATAGTGACGACGACCATGCCCGTTTTCTCCGGGAGGCTTCATCCGCCGAACAGACGAATGATAAATACAAAAAAAGCCACCATTGGTATCGCCGGAAGTAAATTTGCAACCCGTATCTCCAAAAGTCCGGCTAGCTTTAATCCAATAGCAATAATCATCACGCCGCCAGTAGCCGTCATTTCATTAATAAAAGTGTCCATGGCCTCCTGTGGCACCAGCCTGTCAATTTGGACTGCAAAAAGAGCAATGGATCCCTGGTAAACAACGACCGGAATAAACGAAAATAACACACCGATTCCCATCGTCGTTGTAAAAATGAGCGCCGAAAACCCGTCGAGCATCGATTTTGTAAATAAAACATCGTGCTCCTGGCGCAAGCCGCTGTCCATTGCTCCAAGGACTGCCATCGCTCCCACCACGTATACCAGTGTGGCCGTTACAAAACCTTTGGCTACTGTACTCTCTTTACCCCTGCTTCCCATTCGTTTTTCCACCCACTGGCCAATTGATTCCAGAGCGTCTTCAATCCGCAGACGCTCTCCTGCCCAGGCTCCAGTCACCAGACTGCCTACAACAATTAAAAATTGCTCTGTCTGCAGGCCCATCTGGATCCCGAGAAGGACAACCGCAAGCGCGAGCGCCTGCATAATAGTAGTTTTCATTCTTTCTGGTATGCGATGAAACAACAGCCCCATCAACGATCCAATAATAATAGTCATTCCGTTGACCAATGTTCCAGTCAGCACCATAATTGTCCGCTCCCTTTTTTCCGTTTGTTTCTTTATCTCTCTATGTATAACCTTTTAAAGATTTTGAGGATGTGCTGATAAACAGCTGCCAAAAGCGGCGGTTATTTTTTATCTCCATTGTTCTTTCGGTTATTACTTGTGTGCTTTTCCGCTTTATCCCTATTTAAATGATAATTTTTTGCTCTTTTGTAAAAGATAAGATTTAAATATTTTACTACAAAATGAACTGGAGCAGCCTGGTCCTAAACGGCAAAGGTTCCACAGCTGATGCCTTTTATCATTCATTCCGCTCCTCTCATTTTAAGGAGAGATTATGATGATTGTTCTCTTGCCTAATCATAAGTACGATACCGCTAAAAGTATACTTGCATTGCAGCAGCAGTCCTACCATACAGAAGCTGTGCTTATAGAAAATTTTGATATTCCTGCTCTTAATGAAACCGTAGAAGCTATCCGTTCGTCAAAGGAAACCTTTATCGGCTACTTCGTGGAAGGAGAGCTTTGCGCTTTTATTGCTTATGAATACCAGGAGAAAAAGCTGCAAATTACACGACTCGTCGTTCACCCGGATTTTTTCCGGCGGGGCTTTGCCTCTTACCTGCTGAAATATCTATTAAACCAACATCTTGATACTTTAATCTACGCCTGCACCAGTGAAAGAAACCAGCCGGCGATCGACCTTTACCGTTCGTTCGGGTTTGACATCTCCCGCACATTCAGCCTTTCTGACGGCCACCCAATGGTGGTGCTTGAGCGTCATTCCTCCTATGCCTGATATTTTCAACGGCTTCTATCATTGGGTGCGCACAAATTACAAAGGCTCCCGGCTGATGATCCGGAAGCCCCTGCTCTATTCTTTTTCTTCACTCAGAAGCTGAAGAATCCGATCCAAATCCTCATCTGAAAAGAATTCGATCTCAATCTTTCCTTTATTCTTTCCCTGCTGAATAGAAACAGAGGTACCAAAATAAGATTGAAGCTCCTCCGCTTTTTGTTCAAGGAAGGGAGAGGCCGGCTGTTTTTGCTTTGTTTCACGTGGAACACCCTCGTTCATCTGCTGAACAAGTGCTTCCGTCTGCCTGACATTAAGCGCCTGTTTAACAATCTGTTCACTTACCTTCACTGCCAGCTCTTTCTTTTTCAACCCAAGAAGCGTTCTGGCGTGCCCCATGGAAATCTCCTTGGCCTCAACGAGCTTTTGCACTTCTGCCGGAAGCTGCAGAAGCCGGATATAGTTGGCAATGTGCGGTCTGCTCTTTCCGAGCCGCCTGGACAGTTCATCCTGCGTAATACTGAGAGAATCCACCAGACGTTGATACGCCTGGGCTTCTTCTAATGGATTCAAATCTTCCCTCTGCAGATTTTCAATTAACGCGACTTCCATCATCCGCTCATCGCTTAGATCCTTTACGATCGCTGGAATTTCTTTTAAGCCTGCTGCCGAAGCAGCACGAAAACGCCGCTCTCCGGTAACAATATCGTACCCTTTAATACTTTTGCGGACGAGAATTGGCTGCAGAACCCCAAACTCTGCCACAGAGTGCTTCAGCTCTTCAATCGCTTCCTGTTCAAATTGTTTTCTCGGCTGATAAGGGTTGGGCCGTAATTCCTGCACTGGTACGGCCGTGATTTGATCTTCGTTTCCGCCTGTTTCTTCCGGGAAAAAAGCGTTCAATCCTCTACCTAGACCTTTGGCCACCAGCAACCACTTCCTTTGCTAATTCTAAATAGACCTCGGCACCCTTAGACTTTGCGTCATACATAATAATTGGAAGACCGTGGCTTGGAGCTTCCCCAAGACGTATATTCCGGGGAATAATCGTTTCGAATACTTTTTCCTGAAAATATTTTTTCACTTCTTCTATAACCTGAAATCCAAGATTAGTCCTTGCGTCGAGCATTGTAAGCAGGACCCCTTCAATTTCCAGGTCATGATTTAAGTGCTTTTGCACAAGCCGGACCGTATTGAGAAGCTGGCTCAGCCCTTCCAGAGCATAGTACTCACACTGCACAGGAATTAAAATCGAGTCCGAAGCGGAAAGCGCGTTGATCGTTAAAAGTCCAAGAGAGGGCGGGCAATCGATTATTATGTAGTCGTACTGCGCGGCCACATCCTCCAACGCATTTTTCAGCCTTATTTCCCGGGAAATGGTGGAGACCAGTTCAATTTCTGCCCCGGACAGCTGTATAGTGGCAGGTACTACGTCCAGTTGTTCCAAAGCTGTACCCCGGACAATATCACGAATGTCTGTGTCTTCAACGAGGACATTATACACGCATTTTTCAACGTCCCCTTTTTCAATGCCGGCTCCGCTGGTGGCGTTGCCCTGCGGGTCAATGTCTACGAGAAGCACCCGCTGTCCCACATGTGCCAGACAGGCACTAATGTTCACTGCTGTTGTTGTTTTCCCAACGCCGCCTTTCTGGTTGGCGATAGCAACAGTTTTTGCCATCGATACACCTACTTTCCCCATTCCTTGCTGTTCTTCTTGTTCACTGCTTCGACTTTGGTATTCGAATGGTTACCTGATAATAACCATCATGGTCTTCTTCATCCGTATCGATTGCCATGCCGCTTTTTGTCACCATGTCTATCGACTCCCGGATCGTATTTAAGGCAATACGGGTGTCCCTGGATACGTGTTTTTTCGGCTGCTTTGTTTTTTTCGGCTTTGGATCAAGTAACGCAGCAATCTTGTCTTCTGTCTGTTTTACGTTCCAGTCCTTTTCAATGACTTCATCAACGATACGATCCTGGTGCTCTGCCTCCGGCAGCTTTAGAAGCGCCCTGGCATGCCGTTCAGTAATTTCTTTTTCGGAGAGCTTCTCCTGAACATATTCAGACAGATGTAAAAGACGAAGCTTATTAGCAATGGTGGACTGACTTTTACCCAGCCGCTGCGCCAGACTCGCCTGGGTAAGCTGGTTCATTTCCAGCAGCCGGGCATATGCAGCTGCCTCTTCAAGCGCTGTTAATGCTTCCCGCTGCAGGTTTTCAATGAGCGCAATTGAAGCCGTCTGTGTGTCACTAAATTCCTTCACCAGTGCCGGTATCTCTTTCCATCCAAGCTTCTGCGAAGCGCGCCAGCGCCTTTCGCCAGCAATAATTTCATAGCCGCCGGACTGTTTTCTGACTGTTATTGGCTGTAGAAGGCCGTGCGTCTGCAGCGACTGGGCTAATTCTGAAAGCTTTTCATCTGAAAAGATTGTACGCGGCTGAAAAGGATTCGCCATGATTTGATGAATAGGAATCATTTTGACTTCGTGTTCATTAATGCCGCTTTTTTCAGCCTGGTTGTCCCCCAGGCCGAACCATTTCTGAATAGACTGTTTCATACCCGTACATCACCTCACTTAAAAACTGCGCCCCTTGATGCTTCACTCGTAGAGTTCGTACATTTGCTATTTTCATTCTATCACGTTTCTAAAGGTTGTCGAATGAGCCGTGAGTGATTATAAAGGATTTTTTGCCGGGGTTCCTGGTTTTCTCGGATACGCTTTTGGGGTTTTTTTCTTTTTTTCGAATGTTAAAAGCACCCGCTCGCTCTGTTCTTCCGGAAGCTTCATTTTCGTTGGGGCTTTTGCTTCTGCTTCTAATTTTACAAGGGCATTTTTGGCCTCATGCAGTTCCTCTTCGCCACTTGCACCCTTCCACGCAATAAAAACGCCCCCGGGCTTTACAAACGGCAGACAGAGCTCGAGCAGCACCGGAAGCTTGGCCACGGCACGGGCACTGGCTGCGTCAAACTGATCCCGGTACGCCTTTTGGCGCGCGAGCTGCTCGGCCCGGTCATGGATGAGAGTCACTCCTTCAAGCCCGAGTTCGCTGACAACCTCTTCTAAAAAACCGATGCGTTTTTTTAAAGAATCGACAATTGTTACCTGAAGCCCCGGAAAGCAAATCTTAAGAGGCAGACTCGGGAAGCCGGCTCCTGAACCGACATCGATCAGGCTTCCATCTGTCTTAAACGCCGCTAGGCAAGCTCCGGTAAGGGAATCATAAAAATGTTTTTCATATACCTCCTGTTCTTCAGTAATACCTGTCAGATTCATGCGCTCATTCCATTCGACAAGCAGCTGATAGTACTGCTCGAACTGCTTTTTCTGCTTAGCATTCAAAGAAATATGTATGGCTTCCAGCCACTCGGGAAAATTTTCTTTACTCATTCTTGTCCTTCCTGCCCTTCACTCGATAATACGATCATGCCCGTGCCCCTGGCGTCTGACCCCAGAGAGACGGCGCAGCTTGAAAAAAGCCCCTGCTTTCGGTAAGCAGGGGCTTTGTCACGCACTGTTACGTTGTTGCCATACGGCCCTGTTCAATATACACAAGCAGTATAGATATATCGGACGGGTTTACACCGGATACCCGGGACGCCTGGCCGACAGAAAGCGGACGTACTTCTGAAAGCTTTTGTCTCGCTTCAATTGCAATACCGGAAATGGAATGGTAATCGATGCTTTCCGGAATTTTCTTTTCTTCCATCTTCTTCATCCGCTCGACCTGTTCAAGCTGTTTGGATATATATCCTTCGTATTTCACCTGGATTTCCACCTGCTCAGCTGCATCCGGCGCAATAGACGACGGAGCGTCGGCAAATGGAGCAACATCAGCATAACCGATTTCCGGCCGCTTCATCAGATGAGCCGCCGAAGCCGCTTCCTTCATCGCTGTAGAACCGCGGGAAATGAGCATGTTATTGATTTCTTCATTCGGCTTCAGAGTAAAGCTTTCCAATCGTTTTTTCTCGGCCTCGATCGATTCTTTTTTATGCACGAATCGCTCGTAGCGGGCCTCCGGAACCAGTCCGATCTCATGGCCGATTTCGGTTAAACGCAGGTCGGCGTTATCATGACGGAGAAGCAGACGGTATTCCGCCCTCGACGTTAACAGCCGGTATGGTTCATTGGTGCCTTTAGTGACCAGATCGTCAATCAATACCCCGATATAAGCATCCGAGCGGTCGAGAATGACGCCTTCTTTGCCCTGTGCTTTGCAGGCTGCGTTAATTCCCGCCATAATTCCCTGGCCAGCGGCTTCTTCGTATCCGGACGTGCCGTTAATCTGGCCGGCCGTAAAGAGACCTTCCACGGTTTTTGTTTCAAGGGTCGGCCATAGCTGCGTCGGAACAATGGCATCGTATTCGATCGCATATCCCGGGCGCATCATTTTTACATTTTCAAGCCCCGGAATTGTTTTGAGTATGCCAAACTGGATGTCCTCCGGAAGACTGGTTGAGAGTCCCTGCACGTATACTTCATCTGTATTTCTGCCTTCAGGCTCGAGGAAAATCTGGTGCTTTGGCTTGTCGTTAAAACGCACAATTTTGTCTTCAATTGAAGGGCAGTATCTCGGCCCGGTTCCTTCTATCATACCGGAATACATCGGAGAGCGCTGCAGGTTGTTCGTGATCAGCTCATGCGTTTCTGCACCAGTATAGGTGAGCCAGCATGGCAGCTGATCGGTAATGAATTCCACCGTTTCGTAGGAAAAGGCCCGCGGCTGCTCATCACCGGGCTGGATCTCTGTTTTACTGTAATCGATGGAATTACTGTTTACCCTCGGCGGCGTACCGGTTTTGAACCGGACCATATCAAGACCGAGCGCTTTAATGCTGTCCGACAAATTGATGGAAGGCTGCATGTTGTTCGGCCCGCTTTCATACGCGAGTTCTCCGAGAATAATTTTGCCGCGCAGATAAGTGCCTGTGGTCACTACGACCGATGAAGCATAGTAGCTCGCGCCAGTGTTAGTGACTACGCCCTTGCATACGTCATCTTCAACGATCAATTCCTCCACCAGGCCCTGGCGGATCGTTAAATTTTCTGTATTTTCGAGGGTCCGCTTCATTTCCTGCTGATAAAGATATTTATCAGCCTGGGCGCGGAGTGCCTGTACAGCCGGTCCCTTTCCTGTATTAAGCATACGCATCTGGATATGCGTTTTATCGATATTTTTAGCCATTTCTCCGCCGAGCGCATCAATTTCGCGAACGACAATCCCTTTTGCCGGCCCTCCTACAGACGGGTTGCACGGCATAAATGCTACGGCATCCAGGTTCAGCGTCAGCATCAATGTGCTGGCTCCCATGCGTGCAGAAGCAAGCCCTGCTTCTACGCCCGCATGTCCGGCACCGATAACAATCGTGTCATAATTTCCTCCGTTGTAACTCATTACGGTTCCTCCTTCTAGTATTAGCCTCCGCCTGCAGCAGACGTATCTATTTTCCGAGACAAAACTGGGCAAACAGCTGATCAATTAATCCGTCGTGCACGTTTTCTCCGACAATTTCACCGAGCTGTTCCCAGGCCCGGGTAATATCAATTTGTACCATGTCTACCGGAACTCCCATTTCCACGGCTTCCAAAGCGTCATTCACCGAACGTTTTGCCTGGTTCAATAACCCAATATGGCGGGCATTGGACAAATAATTCATGTCTGCTGCCTCTACTCCTTCATCAAAAAAGAGATGGGCAATGGCTTCTTCAAGACTGTCGATGCCTTCATCATTCAGAAAAGAAGCGGCAATAATCGGCCGGCCGGATGTATACTCCCGAAGTTCTTCCTCGTCCACCTGCTTGGGAAGATCCGTTTTATTCATTATAACAATAACATTCATGCCCTGAACTGCCTGAAATAATGCTCGGTCTTCATCGGACAGCGGCTCTGCGCTGTTGATGACAAGAAGGATCAGCTCCGCTTCCTGGAGCACCTGGCGGGAGCGCTCTACGCCGATCTTTTCCACAATGTCCTCCGTTTCACGTATGCCGGCAGTATCAATTAAACGAAGAGGCACGCCCCGGACGTTTACATACTCCTCGAGCACGTCTCTTGTAGTGCCGGGCACTTCCGTTACAATCGCTTTATTTTCATGTACCAGATTATTCATCAGGGAGGATTTTCCTACGTTCGGCCGGCCGATAATCGCTGTGCCGAGCCCTTCCCGCATAATTTTTCCCTGTCTCGCCGTTACGAGCAGCTGGTCGATCTCTTCACCGACAAATGCTACATTTTCCTTTAAAACTTTCGTCGTTACGACATCAGCATCAAATTCAGGGTAATCAATATTCACTTCCACATTGGCCACTGTTTCGAGAAGCTTTTGGCGAAGCTTACGGATCCGTTCGGAAAGTCTTCCTTCCACCTGTTTTAAAGCACTCTGCATAGCCCGGTCAGTTTTAGCCCTGATCAGGTCCATGACACCTTCTGCCTGTGTCAGATCAATACGACCATTTAAAAATGCCCTTTTTGTAAACTCTCCAGGCTCCGCCAGCCGCGCTCCCTGACTTAATACGTTATCAAGCACACGATTAACCGAAACCAGCCCTCCATGGCAGTTAATTTCTACGATATCCTCTCGTGTAAATGTTTTCGGGGCCCTGAGCACAGAAATCATGGATTCTTCAATGACAGAGCCGTCCGCCGGATCGATAATATGCCCGTAATGGATCGTATGAGTTTCCACATTATGAAGAGATTTTCTGCCCTTATATATATGATCTGCAATAGCAAGCGCCTCGTCTCCGCTCAGGCGGACAATTGCAATAGCCCCTTCTCCGCTCGGAGTGGAAATCGCGGCAATTGTATCTGTTTCCATTCATCAACCCTCCCTGGGTTTTTCTTCATCTATTGGACACACGAAAAGGACGACACCTTTATTCGGCATCGTTTTCGTCATTTCCTTGTATGCTTCTAACTAAATAGAATATCATATGAAAGCAGTTCGCAAAAGGTTTTTATCCACATGTGGATAACCTGTGTACAGATGACCTCTGTATTTAAAAAACCGCCTGGGCACCAGGCGGCAGTTCGTTCTATTTTTGCTTTTCTTTTGCAGCAGGGGTGATTATTACATGGCGTCTTGGTTCTTTCCCGGACGACGTTGTTTCAACATTTTTATGCTGGTGCAGAGTCTGATGAACAATTTTTCGCTCCGCTGCGTCCATGGGCTCAAGTTTAATTGTGCCGTTTTCCCGGATAGCTTTTCCCGCCATGCGCTCTGCAAACCGCTGCAGCGATTCTTTTCGTTTCCCCCGGTAATTTTCAGCGTCAATGATGATATGCTGTCTGGCGTCAGCGTACTTATTGGCGGCGGTGTTCGTAAGATGCTGGAGCGCGTCGAGGGTCTTGCCGCGTTTTCCAATCAGAAGGCCTAGAGAAGAGCCTTTGATCTCCATCATAGTATGCTTTCTTGAGATCTTTACTTCCACCTCTGCTTCTACATTCATAGCCCGGACCAGATCTTTTAAGTATGCAGCCGCTTCCTCTACAGGATCAATTCGAAGGACTACTTCTATGGAAGCCTGCTTCGCTCCAATACCAAGAAAGCCTTTTTTTGGTTGTTCAAGCACATGATATTCGATACGGTCTATGGTTGTTTCCCACTCCTGCATAGCTGTGTCCAAGGCTTCTTCTACTGTTTTCCCCGAAACCTTCATTGATTGGTTCACCATTACCCCGCCCTCCCCATTCCATTGCTGCACGTACATATATGTGTAAAACCATTCTCGTATTAATTTTGCATGGTTCCTGTAAATAATTTCTTCAGCACCAGCAGAAATCCCTTTATTTTAAAAGTACTTTCCTTTACCGGCTGCTGCCGGTTCAAAAGCGAAAACGACTTTTTGTTTACCTTTTCGGCTTTGCTTTCCCTGAGTTTAACAAACCGGCTTTTTTAAATACATGAGTCAAACTTTTTTTCGTTTCATGGTAATCCATATCCGCTACCGGCTTCCTCGCTATAACTACCAGATCGTAGCCCCCCGGGATCCGGGGTTCGAGCTCTGATAAAGCTTCGCGCAGATAACGCTTGATCCGGTTGCGCATGACGGCATTTCCCATTCGTTTACTGACAGTGAGGCCTGCCCGGTAATGAACCTGCTCCTCTTTTTTTAAGGTGTAAAGCACAAACTGCCGGTTGGCAACGGAAGTTCCGTGCGCAAAAATATAGCTGAACTCGTGATTTTTCTTTAAACGATTGTGCTTTTTCATTACCCGGCCCCCCTTTTTCTATAATAGCTGCCGGCATTTTTATTTTCTTTCCGGCTGAAGACAGAAAAAAAGACCACTGGATAGAATCCGTGGCCTTCTTATGCAGATAATACTTTTCTACCTTTACGACGACGATTTTTCAAAACCTGACGACCGTTCTTTGTTCCCATTCTCGCACGGAAACCGTGTACTTTTTTACGCTTCCGGTTGTTAGGGGTAAATGTTGGTTTTCCCATAGTGTATCGCACCTCCTCAAGGAGTAATAAACGTTCGAAAACATTCCCATAAATTATATAGAGAATCAGAAAAACTGTCAACCACCCCCTGGGCGGTACAGGACTCTGTTTTTCCTGCTTTTGTACACAGCAATTCTTCTTTACTATGTGGATAGACAAAAGCGAACAGGAAAAATGCCCACAGCGTTATGAACAACTTTTACACATAATCTAGTGCTGTGGATAGTTTCTATGCACAAGTTATTGAGTTTGTGGATAAACAAATATGTTCCCGTTGTTATTCATCTTTTTATTTGCTATTATGGATTAAGTTTCTGTTAATAACATTCCATTCAGAGTCACATTATCCACAGCTGTTGATAACTTTGTGGATAATTTTCCACAGCCATTGAACAATGTTATTCACAGCCCTGTGCATTATGTGTATTTCTTTTTTTTACATAATTTTATTATTATTGCACAATAATTTCATACCGCATATAATATGCATCTCCCGCATATTCACTTATTGGGTTTCTTTCTTTCACCATGATAAGATAGAAGCCTTTTCTGTCTTTCCAGTGATTTGAGTCTTTAGCTAAACCATTGTATACTGCTAAACCTGTACGAGAGGAGTGCGTCCTTATTGGAAAATATTACTGATTTATGGAACCAGACATTGGAACTAATGCAGGAAAAAGTAAGTAAACCAAGCTATGAAACATGGTTGAAAGCGACTGAGGCCTCGGATCTTCAAGGGGATACCGTTATTATTGAAGCACCGAACGAGTTTGCCCGTGACTGGCTGGAGAGCCGTTATACAAACCTGATTACTGACGCTTTAGAAGACATTACCGGATCCGCGCTGCAGGTGAAATTTGTAATACCGCAGGCTGAAGCGCCGGTTGAAAATGAACCAGCACCTCCAAAAGTGGCTCCGTCCGGTTCCAGCCAGGACCCTCCAAAGAGCATGCTGAATGATAAATACTCCTTCAATACTTTTGTGATCGGCTCCGGGAACCGTTTTGCCCATGCCGCATCGCTTGCAGTAGCTGAAGCACCTGCCAAAGCATACAATCCATTGTTTATTTACGGCGGCGTCGGCCTTGGAAAAACCCACTTGATGCATGCCATCGGTCATTATGTTATCGATCATAATCCCAATGCCAAAGTTATGTATTTGTCCTCCGAAAAGTTTACCAATGAATTCATCAATGCTATCCGGGACAACAAAGCGGTGCATTTCCGGAACAAATATCGAAACGTCGATGTGCTGCTTATCGACGATATTCAGTTTTTAGCGGGAAAAGAACAGACCCAGGAAGAGTTTTTCCACACCTTCAATGCGCTTCATGAAGAAAGCAAACAAATTGTCATCTCAAGCGACCGGCCGCCAAAGGAAATACCAACGCTTGAAGACCGGCTCCGCTCCCGGTTTGAATGGGGATTAATCACTGATATCACACCGCCGGATCTGGAAACAAGAATTGCTATTCTGCGTAAAAAAGCGAAAGCAGAAATGCTTGATATTCCAAACGAGGTGATGCTCTATATTGCCAACCAAATCGATACAAACATCCGTGAACTTGAGGGGGCACTCATCCGTGTCGTCGCTTATTCTTCGCTGATCAATCAGGACATGAATGCCGACCTCGCGGCTGAAGCTTTGAAAGACATCATTCCCACTGCGCAGCCAAAGACAGTCACTATTGAGCATATCCAGGAGAGGGTAGCGACCCAGTTTCAGATGCCTGTGCCGGAATTAAAAGCAAAAAAGCGTACAAAGAGCATTGCTTTCCCGCGTCAGATCGCCATGTATCTGTCCCGGGAAATGACGGATGCCTCTCTGCCGAAAATCGGCGAGGCTTTTGGCGGCAGAGACCACACAACCGTCATTCACGCCCACGAAAAAATATCGAATCTGATGTCGACAGATACAGAACTGCAAAAAACGGTCCAGGGGATCATCGATCAATTACGCACATAGGTGTGGATAACAAACCGAAGTTATACACAACCTATTCACAGGTATAACTGCCTGATTTAGCAGTTCAAATCTTATTTATCCACATTACTAACAAGCCCTACTACTATTACTACTTTAAAAACAATATATATAAAGGGAGATGACCTATGCATTTCACCGTCGATCGAGATCAATTTGTGCAACATGTACAAAACGTAAATAAAGCTGTCTCCTCCAGAACGACAATTCCGATACTGACCGGAATTAAAATCGTTGCAGCTGCCGATGGCGTAACGTTAACCGGCAGTGATTCTGATATATCCATCGAAACATTCATCCCTACAGAGGAAAACGATAATCAGTATGTTCAGGTGCAGGAGCAGGGGAGCATTGTACTCCAGGCCCGTTTTTTTGCAGAAATAGTAAAAAAGCTTCCGGGAGAAGAAATTGAAGTCGTCGTACAGGACCAGTTCGCGACTACGATCCGTTCCGGCTCTGTCGTATTTAACCTGAACGGTCTGGACCCAGAAGAATACCCACGGCTTCCAAAGCTCGATGATACAAATATGTTCCATCTGCCGCAGAGCTTACTCAAGGATATGATCCGCCAGACGGTTTTTGCCGTGTCGGCCCAGGAAACACGACCGGTGTTGACAGGTGTAAACCTTGAAAGTGAGAACGGAGAACTAATCTGTACTGCTACAGACAGCCACCGGCTCGCTCTCCGGAAAGCAAATCTCGAAGCAGGTTCGGATGCACCTGACCTGTCCAATATTGTCATTCCAGGCAAAAGCCTGAATGAGTTAAGCCGTCTGTTGAGCGATGATGATTCCACCGTGGAAATCATTATTACGGAAACCCAGGTAATGTTCCGTTTTCCGCATCTCCTGTTTTATTCCCGGCTTCTTGATGGGAAATATCCGGTCACAAAAAATATGATTCCTTCTGAAACGAAAACCGGGGTGGAGCTGTCTACGAAAGAATTACTGCAGTCACTTGACCGGGCACTGCTGCTTTCAAGAGAAACAAAAAACAACGTGATCAACTTAAAAACAATCGGGGACGGACGGGTAGAGATCAACTCCGTTTCCTCTGAAATTGGGAAAGTGACGGAAAACATCGATTGTGATAAAATAGACGGAGAAGAACTTCGCATTTCGTTTAACGGAAAAAATATCACAGATGCCCTGAAAGTAATCGACAGTGAAAAAATTCATATTCAATTTACCGGGGCAATGAGCCCATTTGTGGTGCGGCCAACAGACCATGATCAGATGCTGCATTTATTTTCGCCGGTACGCACGTATTAAAAGTTGAACAATTATACGGCCTTTTGTAAAAAAACAGGAGGCCGTTTTCTTATGTTATGCTGACAGGGAATATGAAACGAATAGTGCGATATACTGGCATTTTCCGCTTATTTTTAGTAAAATATAGAGTATGAATGAAATATGTTCGGAAACAGGCAGAAGTAATAATTATGCTTTAATATCCGGCGTCGGGAGGATCGATATGGGAGAGGCGATTAATATCACAACCGAATATATAACACTCGGCCAGTTCCTCAAAGAAGCTGGAATCATCGATACAGGTGGTATGGCAAAGTGGTTTCTCTCTGAATTCGCTGTAGAAGTGAATGGAGAAGAAGAAGCCCGCAGGGGAAGAAAGCTGTATCCAGGGGACGTAGTGGAAGTCGAAGAGAACGGAAGCTTCACTATCGGTACCGGCGAAGGATGAGCACAGGCCTGTGTATGTAAAAAACATTCGGCTCAAGCAGTATCGCAACTACGGTGATATTGCTTTGCAAATAGAGAACACTGTAAACGTCATTGTGGGGGAAAATGCCCAGGGAAAAACAAACCTGATGGAAGCTATTCATATGCTTGCTTTTGCAAAATCCCACCGGACTTCCAAAGACAAGGAGCTTATTGGCTGGAATCACGAATTTGCCCGCATTGAAGCTTCAGTAGAGCGGGAAGAGCGTCACGTTGATCTCGAAGTGATTCTTTCGGCTAAAGGAAAAAAAGTAAAAAAGAATGGCATCGAACAAAAAAAGCTAAGTGAATATATTGGCGCATGTAACGTCGTCATGTTCGCCCCGGAGGATTTAAACCTTGTAAAAGGCGGGCCGAATATGAGGCGGCGTTTTATTGATATGGAGATTGGACAGATCAGTCCGGTGTATCTTCATGATCTTTCCAGGTACCAGCGTGTTCTGAAGCAGCGCAACCAGCTGCTAAAGGGCATGTTTCCGGTGCCGGGCCGGGAGCAGGAGTTAACACTTGAGGTGATCGATGAACAATACATCGAAGCAGCCGTTAAAGTAATTCAGCGGCGCTACGGATTTTTACAGCAGCTCGAAGGCTGGGCTTCAGAGATCCACACAAGGATCACCCAGGGGCGGGAGCAGCTGGAGCTGCAGTATGACCCATCTGCAAACATTCATGCGGAAATGGAAGCCTCAGTGCTAGCTGAACAGCTTCGGGCAGAGCTTGAGCGCCGCAGAGAAAATGAAATCCGCCGGGGGTTGTCACTTGCAGGACCGCACCGGGATGAGATGAAGCTTCTGGTCAACGAAAGGGACGTACAAACATACGGCTCCCAGGGCCAGCAGCGGACCGCTGCCCTATCGTTAAAAATGGCAGAAATCGAGCTGATCCGTGCTTACGTAGGAGAATATCCCATCCTGCTGCTTGATGACGTACTCTCTGAACTCGATCAGCACCGCCAGTCTCATTTACTGGACGCGATCCAGGGGAAAGTACAGACCTTTGTGACAACGACAAGCATTGAAAGCATCAAACACGAGACAATCGAGCGGGCAACCGTATTTATCGCCCGCCAGGGACAATTGGAAAAACAGTAGGTGGTGAATCACATTGTTTATACATTTAGGCGACGGCACCGTAATACGTTCAAAAGACGTCATTGCAATTTTAGACAGCAGCAGCCAGGATTCTTCAAGTATCACAAGAAAGTTCCTGCAGGCAGTGGAAAATGACGATAAAGAACAAATTGCAGACTCCGAAGCAAAATCCGTCGTGGTTACAAAAGAGAAGGTTTATTTCTCCCCTATTTCTTCGTTAACGCTGAAGCGCAGATCGCAGATTATTTCAGAATATGATGAATATCATGAAGAAATACAGTCGGCGAAAGAGGACTGAGCGTACAAAGAGATGAAATCAGCGGCAGATATTTATGAACTACACGCGAGAATTGATCCCGCAGGAAGCGAAGGTGAACAGATTGTCGATGAACCAAAATTCATACGATGAAAATCAGATCCAGGTACTTGAAGGACTCGAAGCAGTCCGGAAACGTCCAGGCATGTATATTGGCTCTACAACGTCCAGGGGACTTCACCATCTAGTGTGGGAGATAGTTGATAACAGCATTGATGAAGCCATGGGCGGCTATTGCGACCAAATATATATTACGATTGAAAAAGATAACAGCATTACCGTAGAAGACAACGGACGTGGTGTGCCTGTTGGTATGCACGAAAAAATGGGACGTCCGGCCGTAGAGGTTATTATGACCGTGCTCCACGCCGGCGGTAAATTCGGCGGCGGCGGCTATAAGGTTTCGGGTGGTCTTCACGGCGTAGGAGCAAGCGTAGTGAACGCTCTTTCTGAAACGCTTGATATCGAAGTGCACCGGGAGGGCGAAATTTATCAGCAGGCTTACCGCCGTGGTATTCCGCAGCACGACCTCGAAAAAGTCGGCAAGACAGAGAAGCGGGGCACGAAGATCCGTTTCAAGCCGGATCCGGATATCTTTGAAGAAACGACCGAGTTTGAATTTGAAACGCTCACGACCCGTGTGCGTGAACTCGCCTTTCTTAACCGTGGGCTCCATATTACGTGTACTGATAAACGCACAGAAGAAGAGCAGGTGCAGACCTATCATTACGAGGGCGGCATTGCTTCCTTTGTGGAATACCTGAACCGCCAGAAGGACACTCTCCATAAAGAGCCGATTTTTCTGGAAGCGACCCGCAACGATATTCAGGTTGAAGTAGCTATGCAGTACAACAACGGCTATACAAGCAATGTGTATTCGTTTGCAAATAATATTAATACCCATGAAGGCGGCACCCACGAATCGGGCTTCCGGACGGCACTGACCAGGGTTATTAACGACTATGCCCGCAAAAACAGCCTGTTTAAAGAAAACGACCCGAACTTAATCGGGGACGATGTGCGTGAAGGCCTCGTTGCGATTATCAGCGTGAAAATTCCGGATCCGCAGTTTGAAGGGCAGACAAAAACAAAATTAGGAAACGGGGAAGCCCGTACTATTACAGATTCATTATTCTCGGAGCACTTTTCGAGATTTATGAGCGAAAACCCGGATACGGCAAGGACGATCGTAGAAAAAGGCCTGATGGCCTCAAGGGCCCGGGACGCTGCAAAAAAAGCAAGGGAATTAACCCGCCGTAAGAGCGCCCTCGAGGTCAGCTCCCTGCCGGGAAAACTGGCCGATTGTACCTCAAGGGACGCAGCAAGCAGTGAAGTATATATTGTCGAAGGCGACTCTGCCGGGGGATCAGCCAAACAGGGGCGGGACCGGCATTTCCAGGCCATTCTGCCGCTGCGCGGAAAAATCCTGAACGTGGAAAAAGCGCGTCTGGATAAAATCCTTGCCAACAATGAGATCAGAACTATTATTACAGCTCTTGGGACGGGCATCGGTAATGAATTCGACATTGAAAAGGCCCGCTATCACCGTATTATTATTATGACGGATGCCGATGTGGACGGAGCTCACATCCGCACTCTTCTGCTAACCTTCTTTTACCGTTATATGCGGCCGCTGCTTGAAAGAGGCTATATTTATATTGCCCAGCCGCCTCTGTACAAGGTCCAGCAGGGCAAACACGTTCGCTATCTCTTTTTCGAGCGTGAACTTCAGCCGGCACTGGCCGAACTGCCGGCACAGCCAAAACCAAATCTTCAGCGCTACAAAGGGCTTGGAGAAATGAATCCGACCCAGCTTTGGGAAACGACCATGGATCCGGACACCAGAACGACGATGCAGGTGACACTTGAAGAAGCAATGCTGGCTGATGAAGTGTTTGAAACACTGATGGGCGATCAGGTAGAGCCACGTCGTGACTTTATCCAGGAAAACGCGCATTACGTACAAAATCTCGACGTATAAGAGCCGGCACTAAGGTAAACAAAGAAACCCCCGCGAACGAATTAAAGCGGGGGTTTCTATCGAATATAGCAGAAACAGGCACTCAAGCCTGCTGGAATAGAAAGTAGGAGGTTACTGCAATGGCAGAAAACGAATCCAGAGTCACGGAGATTGGTATTGGCGAGGAGATGCGCACCTCGTTTTTAGATTATGCGATGAGTGTCATCGTCAGCCGGGCCCTCCCGGACGTTCGTGACGGAATGAAGCCGGTGCACCGGCGTATTTTATTTGCAATGAGTGAGCTCGGCATGACGCCGGAAAAGCCGTTCCGGAAGTCCGCCCGTATCGTTGGGGACGTTATCGGTAAATACCACCCGCACGGCGACTCCGCGGTTTATGAAACGATGGTGCGGATGGCCCAGGATTTCAGCTACCGTCATCCAATCGTTAACGGACACGGAAACTTCGGTTCCGTGGATGGAGACGGGGCAGCGGCAATGCGTTACACCGAAGCAAAAATGTCTAAAATATCGCTTGAAATGGTCCGCGATATTAATAAGGACACCATTGATTATCAGGAAAACTATGACGGCAACGAACGCGAGCCCGTGGTTCTGCCGGCCCGTTTCCCGAACCTGCTGGTCAATGGCACCTCCGGAATTGCCGTAGGTATGGCTACCAACATCCCGCCGCACCGTCTGGAGGAAGTTATTGACGGGGTGCTTGCTCTGAGTGAAGATCCTGATATTACAGTAGAAGAGCTGATGGACTATATTCCCGGGCCGGATTTTCCAACGGCTGCTTCCATTTTAGGCCGTTCCGGTATCCGGAAGGCGTATCAGACGGGCAAAGGCTCAATTATCATTCGTTCGCACGCCTACATTGAAGAGGATAAAAAGGGCAAGGAAACAATCATCGTAGACGAGCTGCCGTATCAGGTGAACAAAGCCCGGCTGGTGGAGCGGATTGCAGAGCTGGTGCGTGATAAAAAAATCGATGGCATTACTGATCTGCGCGACGAATCAGACCGGAACGGCATGCGGGTCGTCGTGGAAGTACGAAGAGATGCCAACGCCAACGTTATTTTAAATAACTTGTACAAGCAAACGGCCCTGCAGACGAGCTTTGGTATTAACATGCTGGCTCTTGTGAACGGCCAGCCGAAGGTGCTGAACCTTAAAGAATGCCTGTATCACTATCTTGAGCACCAAAAAGTAGTTATTAAACGCCGGACTGCTTTTGAGCTTCGAAAAGCAGAGGCCCGTGCCCACATCGTGGAAGGTTTGCGTGTGGCACTTGATCATCTGGACGCGGTGATTGAACTGATCCGGGGATCGGAAACCACAGAAATCGCAAAAAACGGTTTGATGGAAAACTATGATTTGAGTGAAGACCAGGCTCAGGCTATTCTCGACATGCGGCTGCAGCGCCTGACCGGCCTTGAACGAGACAAAATTGAACAGGAGTACCGGGAGCTGATGGAGCGCATCCGGGAGCTGAAGGAAATTTTGGCTAACGAGGAACGGGTGCTCGAAATTATCCGGGAAGAGCTTACCGAAGTGAAGGAAAAATTTGGTGACGACCGGAGGACCCGTCTTGAAGCCGGGGAGAATTCCATTGAAGATGAAGACCTTATTCCACGGCAGGACGTAGTGGTCACTATCTCTCATCAGGGCTACATTAAGCGTATGCCGATTGATACGTACCGGAGCCAGCGCCGCGGTGGCCGCGGTGTCCAGGGAATGGGTACAAATGAAGATGACTTTGTAGAGCATCTGCTGACGACCAATTCCCACCAGACCATTCTTTTCTTCACCAACAAAGGAAAGGTCTACCGTTTGAAGGCTTATGAAATTCCTGAATTAAGCCGTACGGCTAAAGGAATTCCGTTAATTAACCTGCTCCAGATCGATAAAGGGGAGTATATCAGCACCGTTATTCCGATCGAGGAATTCTCGGAAAACGCTTATCTTTTCTTCCTGACGAAAAAAGGAATTTCGAAAAGAACCGTTCTCTCTGCTTTTTCGAACATCCGTAAGGGCGGCCTGTTCGCCATTAACGTCCGGGAGGACGATGAACTTCACGGCGTGCGGCTGACCTCCGGGGAGGATTCCTTAATTATCGGCACAAAGCAGGGAATGTCTATTCACTTCGGCGAAGAGGACGTACGCTCGATGGGACGTACCGCTTCAGGAGTTAAGGCCATCTCACTTCGTTCTGACGATGAAGTAGTAGGCATGGATATTGCGGTAGAAAATGAAATGATTTTAATGGTAACAAACAAAGGGTACGGAAAGCTTACATCAATCGAGGAATTCAGCAGGCAGAACCGCGGCGGTAAAGGGTTGAAGGCGATTAAGCTCACAAGCCGAACGGGTGAGCTTGCAGCGATGCGCTCGGTACCGCTGGATATTGATCTGATGGTGATGACGATTCACGGGGTCGTTATCCGTATGCAGGTAGGCGATGTTTCCAGACTTGGCCGGTACGCCCAGGGCGTGCGCCTTATCCGTCTCGATAAAGGCGAAGCCGTGTCTACAGTCGCACCTGTAATTGAACACGAAGCCCCCGAAGAAGAGAATGTGCCAGCAGAATTAGAAGAAGAATAGCTTAAGTCCCGGCCGTATGTGAAACGGCCGGGCTTTTTTTGCGTGAAAATGGAATTTTATTCTAAAATTATCCATTAGAACAACGAAAGTAGTGGTATTTTTCAAGGAAAATAGTAAAATATAAGTATTATCTCAGGAAGAATGGAGGAGTCTCCATGCGAATACATATTAATCAGGCAGTACCTGGATGCGTGCTGGTGAACGATATCTATGCAGTGAATGAAATGCCGGTGGTCAGAAAACAAACGGCGCTGACAGACGATTTAGTTGATATCATCAAACAGTTTCTTGTTGAATATATCGAGGTAAAGCCGGTGCTCGTCAACGGTGATCCCTTTTCTCCCGATGAAGAGGCAGAAACAGCCAAAAATTCTCAGCATCAGGTATTTGAAGACGTGTATGATACAGCGGTGGAAGCTCATGAAGCCATGTGGCGTTCCTGGACAGCCGGAGCTCCCATCGAAATGAAAAAAGCACGGGCAGTTATTGCTCCCCTGCTCGAAAATATCGAAGATAACGCTTCTCTCATCTTTACAAGCTATCAGTTTGCAGAGCGGGAAAAGTATGAGAGCCATCAGGCGGTATCAGTGGCGCTGCTGGCTGCGCTGCTTGCCAAAAAGCACGGCTGCAGCCAGAAGGAATGGCTCGGAGCGGCACTCGCCGGTCTTTTGTGTGACGCTTCTCTGGCCAGAGTTTCTGTCGAAGAACGGCAAGGGGCAAAGAAGCATCCGATTCAAAGTTACCAGATGGCAAAGGCTACCGGGATGCTAAGCGATGAGGTATTGCTGGCTATTTTGCAGCACCATGAACGTGAAGACGGCAGCGGTTATCCACTCGGGATGCAAAACGGCAAAATTTATATACTGAGCAGTATTGTGGGAGCAGCGGACATGTACCACTCCATGGCAGGCGAAAAGCTGGAGAAGGAGGGGAAATCTGCTTTTCATGCGATGCGTGAGCTGGCAGTGCAATCGTTTGGAAAGCTTCCCCCCGCCGTAGTTGAAACGCTAACAGAGCAGTTCATTACTGCAATGACTGGAAAAAAAGTGCAGCTTGCCGACGGCAGCGCTGCTTCTATTGTGCACCTGGACCGCCGTGAGATAGAATATCCGCTGGTTCAGCTTGATAAAGACGGTCAGGTCGTCCAGCTAAATGAAAAGTCAGCCATTCACCATGTCATCTAGCATGGTGGATATATTTTTGAAATCCTTTACATAATTATTAGCTTCAGTTTATAAATTTTCGGAAAAATAAAACATATTCCTTTTACTTCTGAGACTGGCCCAAACGTGATAAGATATTAGAAATATATATAGTTACAGGCAGCAGGGCAGTGAGAAATCCTGTAAAATCACCCATTTTGAAGGAGGAAGATTCGTGCGAGCAGATAAGTTTTCCCAAGAAGGTCTAACGTTTGATGACGTTTTATTGTTACCGGCAAGATCTGATATTCATCCAAGGGATGTATCAGTACGGACATCGTTAACTGATAAGCTTCCTTTAAATATTCCTGTTGTAAGTGCTGGAATGGACACAGTGACGGAAGCAGATATGGCTATTGCGATGGCACGGGCCGGTGGTCTTGGCATAGTGCATAAAAACATGTCTATTGAAGCTCAGGCAGAAATGGTGGACCAGGTGAAGCGTTCGGAAAGCGGAGTTATTACGAACCCTTTCTTCCTTCATCCGGATCATCAGGTGTTCGATGCAGAACATCTGATGGGAAAATACCGTATTTCCGGCGTGCCCATCGTTGACGAGAACCAAAAGCTGGTGGGAATCATTACAAACCGCGACCTCCGTTTTATCGAAGATTATTCGATCGGAATCAAGGAGGTAATGACTGCCAACAATCTCGTTACAGCGCCGGTAGGAACCACGCTTGAGGAAGCGGAGGATGTCCTGCAGAAGCACAGGATTGAAAAGCTCCCGCTTGTAGAAAAGGATGGCACGCTGAAAGGCCTTATTACGATTAAAGATATCGAGAAGGTAATTGAATTCCCTCATTCAGCAAAGGATACCCAGGGAAGACTGCTCGTTGGAGCGGCTGTTGGAGTGAGCGCTGACACGGATAAACGTGTGGAAGCTCTCGTTAAAGCAGAAGCCGATGCTATTGTGATCGATACTGCCCACGGCCATTCCAAAGGCGTGCTCGACAAAATTGCTGAAATTCGCAACAGTTACCCTGATGTGGTGCTGATAGTTGGTAATGTGGCCACAGCTGAAGGAACAAGAGATTTAATCGAGGCAGGAGCCGACATTGTAAAAGTCGGCATAGGGCCTGGATCCATATGCACAACCCGCGTAGTAGCGGGCGTGGGCGTTCCGCAGATCACCGCTGTATACGAGTGTGCAGAGGAAGCTGACAAGCACAACGTGCCGATTATTGCCGACGGCGGAATTAAATATTCCGGCGATATCGCCAAAGCTCTGGCTTCCGGTGCTCATGCAGTTATGCTCGGCAGCCTGCTTGCCGGAGTGACAGAAAGTCCTGGAGAACGTGAAATTTATCAGGGCCGCCAGTTTAAAGTTTACCGCGGGATGGGCTCGATGAGCGCTATGGAGCAGGGAAGCAAGGACCGTTATTTCCAGGAAAACAGCCAAAAGCTTGTACCAGAAGGCATTGAGGGGCGTATTCCTTATAAAGGCCCGCTGAAGGACACGATTCATCAGCTGCTTGGCGGCTTGAGGGCCGGTATGGGCTATTGTGGCACCCCGACGATCTCATCCTTGCGTGAAGATGCCCGCTTCGTTCGGATTACCAATGCCGGCCTGCGGGAAAGTCACCCTCACGACGTGCAGATTACGAAAGAAGCACCAAACTACTCTTCCTAAGAACGAAGGACGGGGGCCGGCGGCTCCCGTCTTTTTTATGCCGAGAGATATTTCCCGGGAAATATCTTTAGAAGCTATCGAGTGCAGGGGGCTTTATAAAAGGAACAATGGCAGGTATGTTTTAAAATGGGGCTGTGGTAAAATATGCGATAGCAAAACACCACGGAGGTGCAGAGATTGAAGAGAAATAAGTTGAAAACAGCAGGTGTTTCCTGCGTGGCGGCTGCAGCCATCTGGACGTTTGGCAGCGTGCCGGCTCAAGCGGCAGAGCCTGAGATAGAAGCGAGCGCTTCTATTATGATAGATGCAGATACAGGCCAGGTAGTTTTTGAAGACAATACCGATGAACTGCTTTCTGCGGCCAGCATGTCCAAAATGATGACAGAATACATAGTAAATAAAGCAATCGAGGACGGCGACATCAGCTGGAACGACGAAGTAGCAATCAGCGATAAAGTCCGCGAACTTTCTCTTCAGACAAATTTATCAAACGTTCCTCTTCGCCAGGACGAAACCTATACGGTCGAAGAGCTCTACGAGGCTATGGCCATTTATTCCGCGAACGGTGCAACGATCGCTCTGGCAGAACATATTGAGGGCAGTGAGGCAGCCTTTGCCGACCGGATGAACCAGCAGGCCGGAGAGCTTGGCATGGAAAATTATGAATTCGTGAATGCGACCGGGCTGAATAATTCCACGATGATGGGCTATGCTCCGGAAGGCAGCGAAGAAAATGCAGAAAACATGATGTCGGCAAATGATACTGCCCTTTTGGCTTACCATCTTCTGGATGACTATCCGGAGGTGCTGGATGTGGCAGGAATGCCGAAAAAAACATTCAATGAAGATTCGGAAGAACCAATCACTATGATTAACTGGAATAAAATGCTTCCAGGACTCGAACAGGAATACGAAGGAGTGGATGGCCTGAAGACAGGTACTACTGACCTGGCTGGAAATGCATTTACCGGTACGATTGAACAGAATGGCAACAGATATATATCGGTAGTGATGAACGCAGAAACGAAGATGTCTCGTTTTACCGAAACGGCTAAGCTGTACGATTATGCTGAACGAGAGCTTGAAAGTCAGGCCCTCGTGGAAAAAGGCGCAGAAATTGACGGGGAGTCCTCCATTGAAATCGAAGGCGGGCAGAAAGAAAGTATAGACGTAACAGCCGGAAAACAGCTGGAGCTGATTTCACCGGGGGAAATAGAACCGGAATATGAAATTGCTGTCTCCAAAAATGAAGCCCCGATCGAAAAAGGGGAAGAAGTCGGGACAGTGGTTGTGACCAACAGCGAGGCCTCGTATGTGCAGAACGGGGCAGGCCGCACAGAAGTCCCCCTGACGGCAGGTGAAGCTGTAGAGAAGCGCGGATGGTTTGGAAATATTGTGCAAAGCGTCAGCAACCTGTTCAGCAGCATCCGGCAGGCAGCGGCTGGAAAATAAAAGCCGGCAGAAACGCTTTTGCCGCTGCAAACAAGATGCTTTATCCGGACATAGTATAGTGTTACAATAGGGCTACTGAGTGTTATTATCGCACCGCAAAAACCGGTGGCAACAGATAGAATAATGGAGCTGGAGGGCTGAAGTATGGCAGAGAGAGGAACAGACCGCGTTAAAAGAGGCATGGCGGAAATGCAAAAGGGCGGCGTTATTATGGACGTCGTTAACGGAGAACAGGCGAAAATCGCCGAAGAGGCAGGAGCAGTAGCTGTGATGGCACTGGAACGGGTGCCGTCAGACATCCGTGCTGCCGGCGGCGTAGCCCGCATGGCAGATCCTACCATTGTTCAGGAAGTGATGGACGCTGTATCGATTCCTGTAATGGCAAAGGCGCGTATCGGCCACATCGTGGAAGCACGGGTGCTCGAATCACTCGGCGCTGATTATATTGACGAAAGCGAAGTGCTTACACCGGCGGACGACGTGTATCACATGGATAAGTCAGAGTACACCGTGCCGTTTGTCTGCGGAGCCCGCGATCTTGGTGAAGCCACCCGCCGTATTGGTGAAGGAGCTTCCATGCTGCGCACAAAGGGGGAGCCGGGCACCGGAAACATTGTGGAAGCAGTACGCCATATGCGCTTGATCCAGTCTCAAATCCGCAAAGTGATTGGCCTGTCGAAGGACGAATTAATGACAGAGGCGAAGAATCTTGGGGCGCCGTACGAGCTGCTGCTTCAAATTCGCGACAGAGGCCGCCTTCCAGTCGTTAACTTTGCAGCGGGCGGCATAGCAACACCGGCGGACGCTGCTTTGATGATGCAGCTTGGCGCCGACGGCGTCTTCGTAGGCTCCGGCATATTTAAGTCCGAATATCCGGATAAATTTGCCCGGGCCATCGTAGAGGCTACGACGCATTATGAAGATTATGAGCTGATCGCAAAGCTGTCCAAAGGACTGGGGACTGCAATGACCGGCATGGATATTTCCCAGCTTGAAGGCTTTGACCGGATGCAGGACCGCAGCCAGTAATATAAATACAGGGGGTTTTTACTCATGATGAAAATCGGCGTTTTAGCTCTTCAAGGCGCTGTTCGTGAACATGCCAAAAGTTTAGAGGCCCCTGATACGGAAGTTGTTATCGTAAAACGGCCGGAACAGCTTGAAGAAATCGATGGTTTGGTCTTTCCGGGCGGCGAAAGCACGACGATGCGGCGGCTGGTGGAAAAATATCAATTTTTTGAGCCGCTGCAGTCATTTGCCAAAGCAGGAAAACCCATATTTGGCACATGTGCCGGCTTGATTTTAATGGCGACCGATGTGGTAGGCGAGCCGGAAGGCCATCTCGAACTGATGGATATGACGGTACAGCGTAATGCGTTTGGCCGCCAGCGTGAAAGCTTTGAAACCGAGCTTTCTATTCGCGGAGTCGCAGATGATGTCGAAGCAGTATTTATCCGGGCCCCGTTGATTACAGAAGTTGGGCAGAATGTCGAAGTGCTTGCAGAATATAAAGATGAAATCGTAGTGGCGCGGCAGGATCATCTGCTTTCCTGCTCCTTTCATCCGGAGCTGACGAACGACCGCAGATTTCATCAGTATTTCGTACAGATGGTACGAGAAGCACAGGCGGCAGTAAATGTGTAAAGACAATCGCGTTGATGGACAATAGTACTTTTGTATTTTTCTTCAGAGAGTCGGTGGCTGGTGTGAACCGATGAAAAGGCGAAAGGAATCCGGTCCGGAGTAAAACGGTGAACTTAAGTAGCTGTTTTCGGCTCGTCCCCGTTAACGGATGAGAGAACAAGCCGGCAGTAACGTTTACTGCAACAAGGGTGGCAACGCGGGAATTAAAGTCTCGTCCCTGATACACAGGGGCGGGGCTTTTTTATAATATATAAACAGCTACTATTATGAAGGAGGCATCACCTATGCTCGACCCTAAACGATTGCGAAATGATTTTGATGCAGTAAAAGAGCAGCTTTCAAAACGAAACGAAGATATCAGTGAACTGGATTCCTTTGAAGAACTCGACCGGGAACGCAGGGATCTGATTCAGGAGACAGAGGAGTTAAAGCAGCGGCGTAACACCGTATCCGATGAAATCGCAGCTAAAAAGAAGAATAAAGAAGACGCCGATGAACTGATTACGGAAATGCGGGACGTCTCAGGCAGGGTCAAGAAGCTCGATGAGCAAATCCGTGAAAAGGATGAGCGCCTGCAGCAGATTCTGCTTTCCATTCCAAACGTTCCACATGAAACGGTTCCGGTCGGCGAAAATGAATCGGATAACGAAGAGGTAAGGGCCTGGGGAGAAACACCGGTGTTTGATTTCACCCTGAAGCCACACTGGGACCTTGGTGTGGAGCTGAACATGCTTGACGCTGAACGGGCTGCAAAAGTAACCGGAAGCCGGTTCATGTTTTATAAGGGAGCCGGGGCCCGTCTTGAACGGGCATTGATCCAGTTTATGATGGACCTGCACAGCGATGAGCACGGCTATGAAGAATTGATTCCTCCATATATGGTGAACCGTGACAGCATGACTGGCACCGGCCAGCTGCCAAAATTTGAGGAGGATGCTTTTCAAATCCAGGAAGAGGATTATTTTCTTGTACCAACGGCAGAAGTGCCTGTCACAAATATGCACCGCGAAGAGATTCTCCCAGGAAAAGAACTTCCAAAAGCCTATACGGCGTTCAGTGCGTGCTTCCGTTCTGAAGCAGGATCTGCAGGACGCGACACCCGGGGCTTAATCCGCCAGCACCAGTTCAATAAAGTAGAGCTTGTACGCTTTACAGCACCGGAGGATTCCTATGAAGAGCTTGAAACGTTAACAGGCCATGCAGAGAAAGTATTGCAGCTGCTCGAGCTTCCGTATCGCGTCATGAACATGTGCACGGGGGATTTAGGCTTTACAGCAGCGAAAAAATATGACATTGAAGTATGGCTTCCAAGCTATGAAGACTATAAAGAAATTTCGTCCTGCAGTAATTTTGAGGATTTCCAGGCCAGGCGCGCAAACATCCGTTTCAAGCGGGACCGCGATGCGAAGACAGAATTTGTGCATACACTAAACGGTTCAGGACTGGCGCTGGGACGAACAGTGGCAGCGATCATGGAAAACCATCAGCAGGAGGACGGCAGCATTAAGATTCCTGAAATGCTGCGTGGTTATATGGGCAATAAAGCATATATTACAGCAAAATAAGCAGATGTCGATGAAACTCTGGACGCTTTAGGCGGCCAGAGTTTTTTATAGTTATGCAAAATACTTTCGGAGAAGCGATTGTAATGAAAGCGATTACAATGTAGTATTGGAAGTGCCTTCGGGCTGTTTTCGAATTATACAGCGTTATATAATCTTACAAAAAAATTCATAAAATTCTTTCACGAATATTGCAATAATAAGAACAATTACTTATAATTACGTTAATCCACCCGGGAAATTGTTACGAAATTACTAACGTAAACTGTGGTTATCTCGGTGATTCGTAATAAAGGATGCAGGGCCATCAAGGTGAGAATGGGAAAAAGAGAAGGGATGCCAATGAGCGTTTCATTAGATCAGGTAGATATGTCGATACTCGGGTATCTGCAGGCTAACGGCAAGGAATCATATAGTGAAATTGCCCGCTGCCTGGGAGTGAGTGAGGGGACTGTTCGTTCAAGAATTAACAAAATGCTCCGGCATAATGTCTTTGAATTTATCATACATACCAATCCGAACAAAATCGGCCTCGATGTACAGACGATTATCGGGCTGAGTACAAAGCTTGGAATGCAGGACGAAATTGCGAGTAAGCTTCAGCGCTTTTCCGAAGTAAGGTTTGTCGGTGCTTTCTCTGGTAATCATGATTTAATTTTACAGGCTTATTTTAGAAATAACGAGGATTTAGTGAATTTTGTTAACAGAGATTTAGCACAAATTGACGGAATTTTGAACGCCGATGTGAACGTTGAACTAAAACAGTATAAGGATTCATTTTCTTATTTAACTCCTGAATAAAAATAGACCATTAAAGGTGGTGGTACTACGGGCACAGGTGGAGCGGGAACAGTTTAATTTGCTGTGTAGTATACAGCAAGCAGCAAAAGATCCAGGCCAATCAGTGATATTGTTTGAATGAAAAGCATACGGAAAAAAGAAGCCTGAACGACCTCGGAGGGCGCAAGCCGTTGTTCCCATCCCTGAGTCGAAGGTCTGGAGGGGGCGAGGCGGTGAGCCACTTTTCGAAAGCTGTGAGTAATGGCATCAAAAAATCCTCCACGCATTACAAACGCTGTAATGAAAATGATTAGATAAAACAGACCTACATAAAACACATAATTGATCATATTCAGCAGCCCGAAGGCTGGAGAAAAAATGAAAAAAAGCAGGCCGGCAGCTGTTAAATTAACGGCAAAGACGGAGAGATTCAGCTTCCAATGCATAGACGGCACTCCTTCGGGAAATTTATAACGCCCATTATTATAGCACAACTGCTGCCTGCCACTGAACGAAACACTCCATTTACGAATAATTGCCCTGTGAGCAAAAACATTAATGCTTTTCGTATAGACAAAGCGAATAAATTTTCATTTTCGCAAAAAATTAAAAAATTAATGAAAATATTCGCAACATCTTGTATACTTTGTAAATACAGAGAAAACAGAAATTTTACACAATAAAACATCAGAAGTTTTGGGGAGGTCAACATATCTTATGAAAAAGACAAAAATGACAGTATTAGCTTCTGCACTAATCTCGAGTACAGTACTTGCAGCGTGTTCCGGCGGGGGCGGAGAATCTGGCGGCGACGGCGGCAACAGCGGTGGTGACGGAGGCGGCGAAGGCCAGGCAAGTGGTGAGCAGGTTATCGATATCTCGCAGTCGGGTGATATTCCTTCCATGGATCCGTCTCTTACTACAGATGAGTTTGGAATACAGTGGACAGGAGAAACTTATGAAGGTCTGTACCGTCTTGGCGAGAATGCGGAAATTACTGACGGTGTTGCGACAGGAGAACCGGAGATTAGTGAAGACGGTGCGACATGGACGTTTAACCTTCGGGAAGACTCCACTTGGACGAACGGAGACCCTGTAACAGCTGAAGATTTCGTTTATTCCTGGCAGCGTGCCGTGGATCCGGAGACAGCTTCTGAATACGGTCCTTATATGATGGGTGGCGTCATTGAAAATGCCACAGCCATCAGTGAAGGCGAAATGGACCCTAGTGAACTTGGGGTAGAGGCGGTAGACGAGCATACGCTGGAAGTTACTCTCGAAAAGCAGACACCATATTTCGACTCCTTAACAACATTCCCGACCTTCTATCCATTGAATGAAGAATTTGTGGAAGAACAGGGCGATGATTACGCACTCAATCCTGATAATATGCTCACAAACGGACCATTTACGATGGAAGAGTGGAACACCGGAGACAGCATGAAATATGTGAAAAACGAAGATTACTGGGACGCAGACACTGTGCAGCTGGAGGAAATTAACGTGCAGGTCGTTAAAGAACCGTCCACGGGGACTAACCTGTATGAAACTGGTGAATTAGACCGAACTGGATTAACTGCAGAATTCGTGGATGAGTACAGCACTGACCAGGACTACCAGGCAGTAGAACAGCCAACTTCCTGGTACGTTAAAATGAACCAGGAAAATGAAATTCTTGCGAACGAAAATACTCGTAAAGCTATCCAGATGGCTGTGAACAAAGAGGACTTAACAGAAACTATTCTTAATAATGGTTCAATGCCTTTAGGAGGCTTGATGCCGGGGAACTTTGTTTTCAGCCCTGAAGGAGAAGAAGATTTCCGTGAAGTAAACGGCAACCTTTCGGCAACCGATAAAGAACAAGCCCAAGAGCTTTGGCAGCAGGGTCTTGAAGAAATTGGGGCCGACAGTGCAGAATTGGGCTACCTCACAGGTGATACAGAATCAGCTCAGAATATTAGCGCTTACCTTAAAGAACAACTAGAGGGTACACTTGATGGGCTTACTGTAAATGTGCAGCAGGTACCATTCCAGGAGCGTCTCGACCGTGATACAAACATGGACTATGATCTGTTAATGTCCGGTTGGGGTCCTGACTATGTGGATCCAAACACATTCATGAACCTATTTGTCACAGACAGCGGCAATAACCATACTGGCTATTCCAGTGAAGAGTACGATTCTCTGATCGAAGAAGCAAACAACGAATTGGCTGATCAGCCGCAGGAGCGTTGGGACAACTTCCTGGAAGCAGAACAGCTTCTAATTGAGGAAGATGCAGTAATTGCTCCAATGTACCAGGAGGCTCAGGCATATCTCTGGAACCCGGCACTTCAGGGTGTTATCGTTAACTCTGCCGGCCCAGACTTTGAATATAAATGGGCTTACATGAACGAAGAGGCAACAGAAGAATAAAAACTAAATAAAATAATATTTTCAGGGGGCAAGAGAGTATATCCATAATAATTGGCTTATACTCTCTTTTCCCTTGTGTCTAAATTTAAAAGGGTCACACCATGAATAAACATCACGACATTTACAAGGAGGAAATATGTATGGCGCGTTATATTGCCACTAGAATCGTATACATGGCGATTACTTTATTTATTATCGCCAGTATTACATTCTTTTTAATGAAATTAATGCCTGGCACGCCGTTAAGCTCGGCTGATCGGCTGTCGGAATCCCAACAGCAGATTGTGCTGGAGCAGTACGGATTGGATAAACCAGTGCCTCTTCAATATGTAGATTATATGCTGGGGCTTGTGCAGGGGAACTTAGGTATCTCTTTTCAGTTCGACAACCGGGAAGTAACCGAAATCCTTGGAAACCGGATTGGACCTTCTCTGCAGCTGGGCATTCAGTCTCTTTTTATTGGCTCGGTTTTAGGAGCTTTTTTAGGACTGATTGCGGCCATTTTTCATAACGGTATTTTAGACTTTGGTTCTACCCTGCTGGCGGTTATTGGAACTTCGATTCCATCCTTTATTTTTGCAGGACTGCTTCAATACTTTTTAGGCGTGCAATGGCAGGTGTTTCCAGTTGCTACGTGGGGCACACTCGCCCATACTATTATGCCGACGATCGCATTATTGATATTTCCTATGGCCATCTGCGCGAGGTTTATGCGTACAGAAATGCTGGAGGTTCTAAACAAAGATTATATCACTACGGCAAGAGCCAAAGGTGTCGGCTGGTCAGCAGTTATTTTCAAGCATGGACTGCGTAACGCCCTGATCCCTTTAATTACGATTTTAGGGCCGCTTGCAGTAAGTCTTTTAACAGGAACCCTCGTTATCGAGCAGATTTTTGCGGTACCTGGAATTGGAGAACAGTTTGTTACAGCTGTAACGACGAACGATTATCCAATGATTATGGGCACAACGCTGTTTTTTAGTTTCTTATTCGTTCTTATTATATTAATCATCGATATTCTTTACGGCATCATTGATCCTAGAATCCGCCTGGATGGAGGGAAGTAAAAGTTATGCAGCACGAAAACGATAAAGAGAAAAAATACGACAAAGAACTATTCTCTCCAGCTGATGTACGGGAAGATGATATGGAGCAAATTAACCGCCCGAGCCGGACATTCTGGCAGGATGCCTTCCGGGCACTGCGTAAAAATGTGGCAGCGATGATTTCTTTAGTAGCATTATTACTCATCGTATTTTTTGCTATCTTTGGTCCAATGATGAATGAATATACGCCAAGAGAACAGGATTTGTCACGATCGAATTTACCACCGAAAGTTCCTGTGCTTGAAAATATCGGTTGGCTGGGCATGGACGGCCAGGAGACATATGTTTTTGAAAATATTACAGCCGAACAGGCTCAAACAAACGCAGAGAGCCGATTTGGCAACGAAGATTATGTTCAATATGAAACCTTAAGCGAAGGCGACGGCTCTGTAGGATCTGCCCAGGTGCAGGTTAGTGTGGACAGCTATGCGGCAGCCGGAGTAGAAGAAAACAATTTTTGGTTCGGCACGGACCGCTTAGGAAGAGACCAGTGGACAAGAACGTGGGACGGAACGAGGGTTTCTCTTTTTATTGCCCTTATTGCGACTTTGCTTGATTTGTTTATCGGTGTCGCCTACGGCGGTATTTCCGGTTTCTTTGGCGGCAAGACGGATAACATTCTGCAAAGAATACTCGAAATCCTCTCTGGTATACCGAACCTTGTGATTTTAATTCTCATGATTGTCGTCCTTGACCCGGGTATTATTTCCATATCGCTTGCGATTGCGATTACCGGTTGGATCGGCATGTCGCGTATTGTCCGGGGCGAAATCCTAAAGCTGAAAAACGAAGAATTTGTGCTCGCTTCCCAGACCCTTGGGCTCTCAAATTCCAAAGTAATCACCAAGCACCTTGTGCCTAATACCATGGGCTTGATTATCATTAACACAATGTTTACGATTCCGAATGCAATTTTCTTTGAAGCTTTTCTAAGTTTCATCGGCTTAGGGCTGCAGCCTCCGAACGCTTCACTCGGGGTGTTGATTAATAACGGCTTTGATGCCCTGCAGACTACGCCGCACGTATTAATATTCCCGGCCGTCGTGCTGTCGGTGTTAATGATTGCCTTTAACATTCTGGCTGACGGTATGCGTGATGCGTTTGATCCGAAGATGCGCGATTAGAATGTGGGAGGAACGAACATGAGTAATAAAACCATTTTAGATGTAAAGAATTTAAGTGTTTCCTTTAAAACACCGAACGGCGAGGTCCAGGCTGTAAGAGATGTCAGCTTTTCAGTCGGAAAAGGGGAGACTCTGGCGATCGTAGGCGAATCCGGATCAGGCAAATCGGTAACGACAAAGGCGCTGATGGGTCTGCTGCCGGCTCCAAAAGGGTACATTAAAAACGGCAATATTCTATACGGAGACGAGGATTTTGCCAAGCTGAGCGATAAACAGATGACCAAATACCGGGGCAAGGATTTTGCGATGATTTTTCAGGATCCGATGACGTCCCTGAATCCGACGATGAAGGTAGGAACGCAGGTGATGGAAGGCCTGCGGATGCACCGCGGCATGAACAAAGAGGAAGCGAAAACAGAAGCGGTGCGGCTGCTGGAGCTGGTCCGGATTCCGGACGCGAAGGCAAGAATGGATCAATATCCTCACCAGTTTTCTGGCGGTATGCGCCAGCGGGTGGTCATTGCTATTGCACTTGCCTGCGACCCGAAGGTATTGATCGCAGACGAGCCGACAACAGCGCTCGACGTAACAATTCAGGCGCAGATTCTCGATATTATGAAAGATATTCAGGAAGAGTTTGAAACATCGATCATTTTCATTACGCATGACCTGGGTGTTGTGGCAAATGTGGCGGACCGGGTGGCAGTTATGTATGCTGGTAAAATTGTAGAAATCGGTTCTGTTGATGAACTTTTCTATAATCCGAAGCATCCGTATACATGGGGACTCCTCGGCTCCATGCCGACGGTGGATCAGCGCGAGGAAGAGTTGTTTGCCATCCCGGGAACGCCTCCGGATCTGCTGCATCCGCCCAAGGGAGACGCCTTTGCTCCGCGGAACCGGTACGCGTTGAAAATTGATTACGAAGAGCAGCCGCCGATGTTTCAGGTCTCTGAAACGCATTACGCAGCAACGTGGCTGCTGCACGAAAATTCACCGGACGTACAACCACCCGCCTCAGTACAGCAGCGCATTGACGAGATGGACGGGAAATGGGAGGCAGGACAGTAGATATGAGTGATGAGAAATTACTGGAAATCAAAAATCTGAGTCAGCACTTTAAAACAGGCAGAAAAAGTGTCGTGCGGGCAGTCGATGGCTTGAATTTTGATATATACAAAGGGGAAACGTTCGGACTTGTCGGAGAATCGGGCTGCGGAAAGTCAACAACCGGGCGCTCGATTATCCGCCTGTATGAAGCAACGAGCGGTGAGGTTTTGTTCAAGGGAGAAAATGTGCAGGGAAAAAAATCCAAGGCGGAGCTGAAAAAGTTTAACCGCCAGATGCAGATGATTTTCCAGGATCCATATTCCTCGTTGAATCCGCGGATGAAGGTCATTGATATCATCGCGGAAGGCATTGACATTCACGGGTTGGCAAAGGATAAAGAGGAGCGGCGTCAGCGTGTGTATGATCTGCTCGAAACGGTCGGGCTGAGCCGGGAGCACGCGGAGCGCTATCCACACGAATTCAGCGGCGGTCAGCGCCAGCGGATCGGGATTGCGCGTGCACTGGCTGTGAAGCCGGAGTTTATTATTGCTGACGAGCCTATATCGGCTCTCGATGTGTCGATTCAGGCACAGGTCGTCAACTTAATGAAAAAGCTTCAGCGGGAAGAGGATTTAACGTACTTGTTTATTGCTCACGATCTTTCCATGGTAAAATATATCAGCGACCGCATCGGTGTCATGTACTTCGGCCGGCTGGTGGAGCTTGCTTCGAGTGAAGAGCTGTACAAAAACCCGCTGCATCCGTATACGAAATCACTTCTATCCGCGATTCCACAGCCGGATCCGGTACACGAGCGCACAAGACGCCGGCTTGCTTATAACCCGGAGGATCATGACCAGAGCGAAGAGCCTGAATTCCGGGAAGTAACAAAGGATCACTACGTGCTGTGTACAAGTAAAGAATTTGAAGAGATGAATCAGCAGGCACCGGTATAAATTATATTTCCCCGTTCTGTAAGCCTTAGAGGAACGGGGAAATTTTCTTTCTGTATGGGTTGATCAACGGTGGGGCCTGTGCTATGATTATCGTTGTCAGTCACCAAGCTACATATTTTCAGCACGGAGGAGTACCCAAGTCTGGCTGAAGGGAGCGGTCTTGAAAACCGCCAGGGGCTTTGCGGCCCGCGGGGGTTCGAATCCCTCCTCCTCCGCCATTAATTTACCAGTGATAACTGCCCCAATAGGCAGTTTTTTTTAACGCCACTATCCGTTACGAGTGAAAAGAGGGCAGACGGTAATGGATCTACATACATATTGGATGCAGAAAGCCATCCGCGAAGCAGAGCAGGCAGAAGCAGCTGGAGAAGTGCCGATCGGTGCGGTCATCGTTTATCAGAATGAAGTGATCGGTCGTGGGCGGAACAGGCGAGAAGAAGATCAGCAGGCGGCCGCTCATGCTGAGATGATTGCCATTCAGGAAGCCTGTACATTTTTAAACAGCTGGCGGCTTGAGGAATGTACACTTTACGTTACGCTTGAACCGTGTCCGATGTGCGCAGGGGCTATTGTACAGTCCCGCGTCCCTTCCGTTGTTTTTGGAGCGTACGACCCAAAGGCAGGCTGCGCCGGAACGCTGATGAACCTGCTTCAGGAGGAACGCTTTAATCACCGCTGTGACGTCATTCCTGAAGTTGAAAGCGCCGCCTGTGCAAATCTTCTCACGTCATTTTTCCGGCGAATGAGAGATAAGAAAAAGAATAAAAAGAAAGAAAACGGGGAATAGCTCTACAGTCATTTAATTCTATTTGGAATATAGAAATGTGCCATGCTATATTTAACAAAATTATTGAATAAACAGGAGGTTTTCCAGTGCGTTCAAATCAATTTACCGTGGAAACGGCGCAAAAGCTTTCCGAAAAGCTGAATGTTCCGGCTGAGCAGATCATGCATACACCGCCTCATCTGATTAAAGAAAAAATTGCCGAATGGGAAGAAAAAGAAGTCGGTAAAAGCTCCTGTAAATCCATGTCTGCCGATTAAACTTCATCGGTTGCATATTACCGAAAAAATAGATATACTTATTAATGCGCTTCGATAAGAAGTGCCTAAATATAGTGAACCCATTTGCCGTGCTAAGTGGGGAGGTAGCGGTGCCCTGTACTTGCAATCCGCTATAGCAAGACCGAATCCCTTTCCGAGGCTTTATTTTTGTAGGGTCTGCCCTGCGTAAGTGGTGTTGACGTCCAGGTTCTGCGCAACGGAAACCCGCGAACCCTGTCAGGTCCGGAAGGAAGCAGCAGTAAGCGGACTCTTCCGTGTGCCGCAGAGCTGCCTGGACCGAGCAAACTGCGCAGGTAACGCTTATGAAAATATTGTCGAAGAAAGGTGCACGGCTCTATAAACATATCAGCTAAACGATTCCGTTTCAGGGGTCGTTTTATTTTTATATTTGCATGCCTCCTCAGGTCGTTTGAGTTTTGAAAATACCTTTATAAATAGGTATAATGAATAGAGGAAGAAACGGAAAAGAAGGGGGGAAACATGGTTGGGCCATCAAGCTTTATACCGGATGTGGCGGCCGCAGCTGCTTGAAGACGTAGTAGGCCAGGAACATATTACAAAAACGCTTCAAAACGCCCTCGTGCAGGAAAAATTCTCCCATGCTTACTTATTCAGCGGTCCAAGAGGAACAGGAAAAACGAGTGCCGCTAAGATCTTCGCCAAAGCAATTAACTGTGTGCAGGCTCCGACAGCTGAACCATGTAACGAATGTGATGCCTGCAGAGGCATTATGGACGGTTCAGTCGTTGATGTGATAGAAATTGACGCTGCCTCCAATAACGGGGTAGATGAAATTCGTTATATCCGTGAAAACGTGATCGCAGCTCCGAGGGACATCCGTTATAAAGTGTATATTATCGATGAGGTGCACATGCTGTCGACCGGGGCTTTCAATGCGCTGCTGAAAACGTTGGAAGAGCCTCCGAAGCATGCTGTTTTTATTTTGGCGACCACGGAGCCGCACAAAATTCCGCTTACGATTGTTTCCCGCTGCCAGCGTTTTGATTTTAAGCGTATTCAGCCGGAGACGCTGGTCGAACGCATGAAATATATACTCGGGGAGCAGCAGGATTCGGCGGAGGAACAGGCGCTTTACCTGATTGCCCGGGCGGCGGAAGGTGGAATGAGGGATGCCCTCAGCCTGCTTGACCAGGCAATGTCGTTTGCTGAAGAGGCGGTACAGGCAGAAGACGTACTGGCGATCACCGGTGCCGTTTCGCAGCAGTTTCTGACGGATACCGTGCGCGCATTGAAGGAGCAGAATACAGCTGAAGCGGTTCAGGCAGCCGACCGTCTGGTAAAGGAAGGCAAAGACCCGGTTCGTTTTATGGAAGACATCATCTACTATCTCCGGGATATGCTGCTGCACCAGGCGGCTCCGGGAATGCAGGAGCTGTTGGACCGGGCTACGCTTGATCAGGAATTTGAATCCCTGTCTTCTGATGTCCCCGCAGAATGGATTTACCAGATGATTGATCAGTTAAATAAAATTCACCAGGATATGCGTTGGTCGAGCCATCCTAAAATCTTTCTGGAGGTGGCGCTGATTCAGTCCTGCCACCTCTCCTCCGGCAGTACCGCCCCGGTGGCAGAAAGCAGTACTTCGGATGACAGAACGGAGCGTCTCGAAAACCGTATTGCGTCGCTTGAACAAGTATTGAAAGAAAAACCGGCGCCCCAAACAGCTCCGGTTCAGGAAGCGCCGGAAGCCGAAGAACCTAAGCGGGAGCCGTCCAGGCGCGCTTCCCAAAAAGGTGCTTCTTCTTCCCCGTCCCAGGGTAAAGTCAGAGAGATTCTAAAAACAGCGACGAAGCAGGATCTGCAGGACCTGGCCAATCAATGGAACAATGTGATGAATGCAATGCGGGCGAAAAGCGTGCCCGGACATGCCTGGCTGAACAACTCCAAACCGGTGATTGTGAATGAAACAGCGGTGCTTTTGGCCTTTAAAAACGAAATGCACCGCAACATGATTGAAACAAAGTTCCGGCAGGAAGTTATCGACGCCCTTCGGGAAATTACAGGGAAAGAACTGGAGCCATACACGATCCTTTCAAATGAATGGGAAAGGGTTAAGGAAGAGTATAAGCAGCATCAGCAGGAAAATGGAACAGAAGCAGCAGAGAGCGAAGCAGCCGAAGCTCCGGAGGATTCTCAGGAAGAGGCGCCGGATCCGTTGGTGGAAGAAGCAGTGAAGCGCTTTGGCTCTGAGTTTGTCGAAGTCGTGGATCACTAATATGAGGAGGAATTTATAATGAAAAACCAGGCAAATATGATGAAGCAGATGCAGAAAATGCAGAAGGATATGCAGAAGGCTCAGGAAGAACTGAAGGAAAAATCGGTAGAAGCAACAGCCGGCGGCGGAGCTGTAAAAGTAGTGGCTTCCGGGGATAAACAGATTTTAGACATTGAAATTGACGAAGATGTTGTTGATCCGGACGATGTTGAAATGCTTCAGGACCTTATGCTTGCAGCAATGAACGAAGCACTGAAGAAAGTGGATGAGCTTGTTGAGCAGGACATGGGGAAATTTACTAAAGGAATGAACATTCCCGGAATGTTCTAGGAGGAGATCAGGTGCAGTATCCGACACCTATTTCGCAATTAATCGACAGCTTTATGAAGCTGCCTGGCATCGGCCCGAAAACGGCCGGCCGGCTGGCTTTTTATGTATTAGATATGAAAGAAGACGATGTGCTCGAATTTGCCAAAGCGCTTGTTAATGCAAAACGGGAACTTACGTATTGTTCGGTCTGCCACCACATTACTGATACGGACCCGTGCTATATCTGCCAGGACAAGCAGCGTGACCGCTCTATCGTGTGTGTCGTGCAGGACGTCAAAGACGTTATAGCGATGGAAAAAATGCGGGAGTTCTCGGGGCTGTACCACGTGCTGCACGGAGCGATTTCCCCCATGGACGGCATTGGGCCGGAGGACATTAACGTGCCGGACCTGTTAACCCGGCTGCAGGATGAGCAGATTCAGGAAGTGATCATTGCGACGAACCCGACTATTGAGGGAGAAGCTACAGCTATGTATATTTCGAAGCTGCTTAAGCCGACCGGTATGAAGGTGACAAGAATTGCTCACGGTCTGCCGATCGGCGGGGATCTGGAATACGCTGATGAAGTAACGTTATCAAAAGCCATTGAAGGACGTCGCGAACTGTAGGGGGATCTGCATGCCACTGAAAAAAAAGCTGAAAAAACAGGAGCTCGAACGGCTGAAGGACCATATCTATGCTGCGAAGGAAAAAATGGAGCAGTATCAGCAGCTGTTGAATAAAAGCGTAGAGCCGTCGGAAGAGCTTACGATCCAGTTCAAAATTCATCAGGCCAAATATGTTTTTTTACTCAAGGAAGCAAGGCATCAGAGATATGAAGTAAAAACAAGCCCCTTTGCTTTGGATTAATACAATAAAGCCGCTTTAGGCTTCTGGTGCGCCCGGAGCCTGAAGCGGCTTTTTATGTATAAATATAATTGTTTCCAGCGTAGGGCAGGTTAATAAATACCTTGAAAAGGGAAGAGAAATACCGAATAAAAGCATGACCATATTTTAAGCTTCCAGGGAAAGGATGAGTCATTGATGAATAACTCCATTCCGGAAATCCGCCTGAACGATGGCCTGACGCTTCCAGTCATCGGTTTTGGGACAGCGGCGGTGATTGGAAACGAAGGGGCCAATGCTGTGGACCGGGCGATTCATGCAGGTTACCGCCTGATCGACACGGCGTACAATTATGAAAACGAAGGCACTGTAGGAGAAGCCGTACGGCGCAGCTCTGTCCCCAGGCAGGAGCTGCGGGTTACATCCAAGCTGCCGGGGCGCTACCACGAATATGAAAAGGCTGTGCCGGCGATACAGGAATCGCTGTACCGCGCAGGGCTGGATTACTATGACCTGTATCTGATTCATTGGCCGAATCCGGAGCAGGGCCATTATGTCGAAGCTTGGCAGGCATTGATTGAAGCGAAAAAATGGGGACTGGTCCGCTCCATTGGAGTGTGCAATTTTCTTCCGGAACATCTGGAGCATCTTGAAAAAGAGACAGGCGTGAAGCCGAGCATCAATCAAATTGAACTGCATCCGTATTTTAACCAGGAAGAGTCAAGAAAATGGCACGAAAAGCATGATATTCAGACCGAATCATGGAGTCCGCTGGCAAAGGCAAGCGACGTGCTGCAGGATGAGACACTCCGTAAAATAGCAAATAATCACAATAAAACGGTCTCTCAGATTATTCTTCGGTGGCACTACCAGCTGGGCACGATACCGATACCAAAATCGATGTCGCCCCGCAGACAGATTGAAAACCTTTCGATCTTTTCCTTTGCGCTCGACGAACGGGAGATGGAAATGCTTGCCTCACTGACCCAACCGGATGGACGCATAAATGATCAGGATCCGGCCGTGTATGAAGAGTTTTAAATCTTCACTGGATAACATAAAAAAGGGGCTGTCCCAAAAATAGGACAGCCCCCCTTTTCTATGCGCAAACAAAGAAAGAGATCATCCTTGAATGATATGGT